>NZ_VFWS01000070.1:0-25879 GCF_006443065.1 Mesorhizobium sp. B1-1-5
CACGGCGCTGCGCACGGTACTGTTTTCCACCTACATGGTGCCGATGATCGCGGTGGCGCTGATCTGGTCGAAGCTTTATTCGCCGAGCGAGGGACCGTTCAACCAGCTGCTCGGCCTGGCCGGCATCGGTCCGCAGCCCTGGCTCTCCTCGCCGCGCTCGGCGCTGGTCTCCATCGTCTTCCTCAATGTCTGGCAGCAGGTCGGCTATTTCACGGTGCTCGCCATCGCCGGCCTGACGCAGATCCCGGGCAGCCTCTATGAGGCGGCGACGCTCGACGGCGCCAACGGACGCGAGCAGTTCCGCTTCATAACCCTGCCCTTGCTTCGCCGCACGCTTCTGTTCAGCGCGGTCATTGCCATCATCAATGCGGTGCAGGTGTTCGAGCCGGTGGCGCTGATCACGCAAGGCGGACCGGTCGGCTCGACCAACGTGCTGACCTACCACATCCGCCGGGTCGGCATCGAACGCGCGCAGGGCGGGCTGGGCTCCGCCATGGCGGTGATGCTGATGCTGTCGCTGATCGTTTGCGTCTCGGCGCTGTTTGCCTTCGTCAACCGCAAGGACAGCGAATGAGCGCTCCAACCCGATCGCTCACCCGCAAACGCCCATCGGGCCGCCAAGCGCTGCTCGCGACCGCAATGCTTCTGGTCGCCGTCGCCTCCGCCTTCCCGCTGGCCTGGATGGTACTGTCCAGCCTGAAGACGCCGGCCGAGACCATGCAGGTGCCGCCGGTCTGGATTCCGCACACGCCGACCCTGGAGGCCTATGAAAAGGTCGCCGGCGTCATCAATCTTGGACGCTCGATGTGGAATTCGCTTGTCATCGCCTCGGTCACCACCGCCGGCATCCTGGTCACCAGCATGATGGCCGGCTACGCCTTCGCCAAATATTCCTTCCCCGGCCGCTCGCTGCTCTTCTCGCTGCTGATCGCCACCATGTTCCTGCCGCCGATCGTGACGCTGATCCCGCTCTATCGCATGGTCGGCTCGATCGGGCTGAACGCCAGCCTTGCCGGCATCATCGTGCCCAACCTCGCAAACGCCTTCGGCATCTTCCTGATGCGCCAGTTCATAGCCGGCGTGCCCGACGATTTGATCGACGCCGCCCGCATGGACGGCGCCTCCGAGCTGCTCATCCTGTTCAAGATCGTGGCGCCGAGCGTAGCACCCGCGATCGCGGCGCTTGCGCTCTTCGCCTTCGTCTATCACTGGAACAGCTATCTCTGGCCGCTGACCGTGCTGCAGGGCAATGCCGACGCCTATCCGATCGTCATCAGCCTGAGCCGGCTGCTCAGCTACAACCGCGGCGCCGTCAACACCGGCCTGGTGATGGCCGGCGCGACGCTCGCCGTGCTGCCGCCGCTCATCCTCTTCGTTTTCCTGCAGCGCTTCTTCGTCGATTCGATCGTCGGCTCGGCAATCAAGGGGTAGCCATCAGCACGACCGCAGTGTTCATGATTTGATGCCCCGCAGGTAATGCAGGCCGAGCCAGTTGAGCGGGCCGCCTTCTATGCGCTCGAACCCGGCTGCCGCCATCGGTTCGCGAAGGCCGTGCAGGTCGAATTGGCCATGCAGGCCGTGTTTTGCCGACAGGTGTCGGCGCTCGCCCACCGGTCCGGCGTAATCGATCAGCAGCAGCCGCCCGCCGGGGGGCAGAACGCGCGCGGCCTCGCGCAGGCAAAGGCCGCGCCTTGCCTCCGGCAGCATGTGCAGCACCGTCGTGAAGGTGACGACATCGAAGCGACCTTCCCCGAACGGCAGCTCGGCCGCATCGGCATGGTGAAACGCGATGTCGAGGCCCGCCCGGCTCGCCTTGCGGCGCGCAGCGGCGAGCATCTTTTCGGAGACGTCGACCCCAACCACCGATCCACCGGGCTGCACGCGGCGCCAGGCCGAAATCGCCTGGGTGCCGGTGCCGCATCCGACGTCCAGCAAGTGGAAGCCCTGCGCCAGGCCGGCCAGATCGAGCATGGCCTCGCGATAGGCCTTGTCGCGCCCACGGGTCAATATGAGCACCAGCAGATCATAGAGGCGCGGAAAGCCGATACCCCTGTTGGCCTCAGGGCCGATTGCGGCCCCCGCGTGTGCTTCGCTTCGCATATGGTGCATGTTCGTCACGTCCTTTCTTCAGCAGCGCAAGGTCCGGCCGATACCGTCACGCGACCACGGCTGGCGTAGTTTCGAAACAGCTCGTATGGATAATGGACAGCTTGTTCGGGATTTTCGAAGGAAGAAGCGGAGGGAATGTTCGTTACCGGACAATCCGAGCCCGCTGTCCCGGAAAAGTCGCCCAATCCGTGCGACAGCAAAGGAGCGAACCCATGCCTCGGGAAATCGACCGGAGGGCCGCCCGCACCCGCAAAGCCCTCCACGAGGCGCTGCTGGCGCTGATGCTGCGCAAGGGCTATGAGGCCCTTTCGGTGCAGGACATTATCGACGAAGCCGATGTCGGCCGCTCGACATTCTATGCGCATTATACCGGCAAGGAGGACTTGCTGCGCAGCGGCTTCCAGATGCTTCGGGAGGAACTCAAGGAGGCGCAGTCGGTGGCGCGCGCTGGAGCCGAAGCATCGCACGACGATCCGCTAGGTTTCAGCACGGCCATGTTCGAGCATGCGGCCCGATATGCCGGCCATTACCGTACTATGATCGGCGGGCGGGGCGGCGCAGTGATGGAGAACGAAATTCGCCTGATCCTGTCGGAAATGGTGCGGCAGGAATTGCCCCCTACCCTCCACGGCGATGCCTTCCCGCGCGACTTCGTCGTGCAATTCATCGTCGGCGCTTTTCTTACAGCATTGAACTGGTGGTTCGAGCGAAAGCCGAAATTGTCTCCGTCCCAGGTAGACGCCATGTTCCGGCGCCTGGCGCTCGAAGGGCTTTCACAACTTATCGGCGACGAGCGCCGGGAGGTCGGTCGCCCGGCTGCAAGCCGCGACACCGATTGATCGGTCTCAAGGACGCAAGAGACGCAGCGCTTATCCAAACCGCGCTGCCGTCCAAGCCCCTCCCGCCGCGCTCGACTCCACCGCGGCGGCGACAAACTTCACGCCGCGCGCGCCGTCGACAACATCGGGCACTTGCGCCGCCAGCGCGGCATCAACCGCACCGCCCGAGCGATGCGCGCGGATGATCTCGGCGGCGTCGCGGTAGAAATTGGCGAAGGCCTCGATATAGCCTTCGGGATGCGCCGCCGGCATGCGCGAGACGCGCCGGGCTTCCGCCGTCGAGCCATGGCCGCCGCGCACCAGCGTGCGGGTTTCCTCGCCATAGGGCGAGAAGCGCAGCTCTTCCGGCCGCGATCCAAACCATTCGAGCCCGGCCTTCTCGCCATAGATGCGCACCGAAAGGTCGTTGTAGTGGCCGGGCGAGGTCTGACTGGCGAGGATCGTGCCGCGCGCCCCGCCCGCCCAGCGCAGCAGCACATGCGCGTTGTCGTCGAGCCGCCGTCCCGGCACGGCGGTGAAGAGGTCGGCGGAAACGGCCTCGGCTTCCAAGCCCGAGATGAAGCTCGCCAGGTTGAAGGCATGCACGCCGATATCGGCGAGCACCGCCGACTGCCCGGCGCGCGCCGGATCGGTACGCCATTCCGCCTGCTTCTGGCCCTCGGCGTCGATTGGCCTGGTCAGCCAGTCCTGGATGTAGGCGCCATGCACCGAAACGATGCGGCCGAGCTCGCCCGCCGCCACCATTTCGCGCGCCTGGCGGACCATGGCGTAGCCGGTGTTGTTGAGCGTGACGACGAAGCGGCGCTGCCTCGCTTTTGTCAGCGCCACCAGCGCCTCGGCCTCGGCAAGCGTCGTCGACAGCGGCTTGTCGCAAATGACGTCTATGCCGGCCTCGAGGAACGCCGTGGCGATCGGCGCGTGCAGATGGTTGGGCGTGACGATGACGACCGCCTCGATGCCGTCGGCCCGCGCCGCTTCGGCCTTCGCCATGGCGTGGTAGTCGGCATAGCTGCGCTCCGGCGCGATGCCGATCTCCGCGGCGGAGGCTGCGGCATTTTCCGGATCCGAGGACAGCGCGCCGGCGACCAGCGCGATCTGGTCGTCGAGCCGCATGGCCAGCCGGTGCACGGCGCCGATGAAGGCGTTGCGGCCACCTCCGACCATGCCGACCCGCAGGCGTTGACGCGAGGTTCCGTCGGCAGTTGCATAGACCATGACTGCGATTCTCCCAAGGTTCGGCATGCCGGCCGGCGCGGATGTTTTCGAAATGATATTTCTATTTTTTGTTTTGTAAAACGATTGTGCCGCGTTAGCTTTTTAACCCTAGGACCAGGCGATCGGGCGCATCCGGGAGGACGGGGATCGGACGACGCATCCGATAGTTGGGGTCACGATGAGGCATATCCTATGAGCGGCCATCGCGGAGCGGCTGAAGAACCGTCCACAGATCGTCTGGAGACGGCGGCAAGAAAACGGAGCCGTTCGCTGGCAGCGCTTGGCTACACGAAACCGCGAACCTACGAGGAATTGCGGGCGGTGCTTGCGTCGGGAACCGTGCATTTTCCGAAGCGGCTTCGCCAGGTGGCGATCTTCCTCTGGCAGCATCCCAGCGAAGTGGCGTTGGGCACGATCGCGCAAGTGGCGGACCAGGCCGGCGTGCAGCCTTCGACCCTGGTGCGCTTCGCGCAGATCTTCGGCTATTCCGGCTTTTCCGATTTCCAGCTCCTGTTCAAGGACCGCATGAAGGGCTCCTGGCCGGACACGCAAGGCGGCCAGGACAAGGCTGCGGAGCCGAACGCCAACCTGCATTTCCTCAATGGCATGGTCGGTGCCTGCCAGACCTCGCTCGGCCGCATCGGCAATGATTTCGATATCGCCGCGTTCGAGACGATGGTCGATCGCCTGGCGGCGGCCGAGTTGATCTACGTCATCGGCAGCAAGCGCGCCTTCCCCGTCACCACCTATCTGTCGCTGACGCTCTCGCAGCAGGGCGTGCGCAACGTGCTGGTCGACAATGTCGGCTCGACCGCGCTCGACCAGGTCGGCTGCATCACGCCGCGCGACGCGGTGCTGGCCGTCTCCTTCAGCCCCTACAATTCGATCACGCCCGATCTCGTCGCCGTGGCGCATGAACGCAAGGCCTGCATCCTCACCATTACCGACAGCACCTTTTCGCCGCTGGCAAAACTCTCCGACACCTGGCTTGAAGTGGTCGAGCAGGACTTTGGCGGTTTCCGCTCGCTTGCCGCCTCGCTTGCGGTCGGCATGGCGTTGGTCCACGGCGTCGTCGCGCAGCGGACAGGCTGACAAGAGCAATTCCTGGAAAAGTGTGAGCGGTTAAGTTCGGCGTCTTCGCCGTAACCTTCCATCCGGAATTGCGAAAGACAAGGAGATAGAGCGGTTCACCGGTTCCATGAAAACGATGAACCGCTCTAGCACGATTGACTAAAGAGAACCATCGTTCCATATTTTAGAAAATGGAAACTTTGTTCCGGGAGGAGGAATGGAGGTTCGTCTCGACGGCAAGGTGGTGCTGGTCACCGGCGCGACGCAAGGCATCGGCCGGGCGATCGCCGAGACGCTTGCGCGCTCCGGCGCCGCCGGCTTGCTGATCACCGGGCGGGACCAGAAGCGCGGCGATGCTGCCGCCGCCGAACTCTCGGCCATGGGCACTCCCGCCGCCTTCGCTGCTGCCGATCTCGCCGACCCCGAGGCCCCGGCGCGGCTGGCGCAAGCCTGCATCGACCACTTCAGTCGTATCGACGGCCTAGTCAACGCCGCCGGCCTGACCGACCGCGCTTCTTTCGTCGATGGCACGCTCGACGATTGGGCATCGCTGTTTGCCGTCAACGCCCGCGCGCCCTTCTTCCTGATGCAGGCGGCAATCGCCGATATGAAGAAACGCGGACAGGGCGGCTCGATCGTCAACATCCTGTCGATCAACGCGCATTGCGGCTCGCCGGAGCTTGCCGTCTATTCCGCCACCAAGGGCGCGCTGGCGACGCTGACCAAGAACGCCGCCAATGCGCACCGCTTCGACCGCATCCGCGTCAACGGCATCAATGTCGGCTGGACCGACACGCCGGCCGAACGGATCATGCAGGCCGAGACGCTCGGCCACGGTCCGGGCTGGCTCGACGCGGCCAATGCGACACAACCCTTCGGCCGGCTGTTCTCCGTGACCGACATCGCCAATCTTGCCGTCTTCCTGCTTTCCGACGCGGCCGGCCCGATGACCGGCGCGCTGATCGACCAGGAGCAATGGGTGATCGGAGCCAACCGGTGAACGCCGAGATGCTCAGCCCTGCCCTGCTCGGCCGCTTGCCATCGGAGGTTCGCAAGCCGGCTTACGATCGCGCTGCGCTGAAGCCCGGGATCGCTCATATCGGCGTCGGCGCCTTTCACCGCTGCCATCAGGCCGAATACACCGACGATCTTCTGGCGAAGGATTTCGATCGCTGGGGGCTGGTCGGCATCAACATCCGCCTTCCCTTGCTGGCCGACACGCTGGGGCGCCAGGACGGCCTCTACACGCGGCTGATCCGCCAGAACGACGAGGTCGAAGCGCGCGTCATCGGCAGCATCATGCGCGTCGTCGACAGCCAGGACAGCGCGGCGCCGGCGCTGGATGTGCTCGCCTCGCCCGACATCGAGACGGTCACCATGACGGTGACCGAGAAAGGCTATTGCCATATCCCGTCGAGCGGCGCGCTCGACCTCGACCATCCCGATATCGTGCACGACCTCGCCATTCCCGAGGCGCCGCGCAGCGTGCCCGGCATCCTGGCGCGCGCGCTGGAATTGCGCATGGCCACGCATGGCAGGCCGGTGACGCTGCTCTCCTGCGACAACATCCCGACCAACGGCATCATCCTCGGCAATGTCGTACGCACGTTCGCCGAACGGCGCGGCAGCAAGCTGGCGGACTGGATCGAAGCCAATGTCGCCTTCCCGTCGGCCATGGTCGATCGCATCGCGCCGGCGACGACCGAGGTCGATATCGACTCCGTCGAGCAGCGCTTCGGCTACAGCGACGGCGCCGTCGTCGTCGGCGAGCGCTTCCGCCAATGGGTGATCGAGAACCGCTTCGCCGGCCGCGTCCCGCGCTGGGACCTTGTCGGCGCGACCTTCGTCGACGACGTCACGCCATTCGAGCACCTCAAGATGCGTGTGCTGAACGGTGCCCAGACGACGCTCAGCTATCTCGGGGTCTTGGGCGGGTTCGAGCACACTTCGGACGCCATCGCCGATCCGCTTCTGGCCCGTTTCGTCCGGCGCATGCTGACGGAGGAAATGCTGCCGACGCTGACGCCCGTGCCCGGCATAGCGCCGACGGCCTACATCGAGCAGAGCCTGTCGCGCCTCACCAACACCGCAATCCGTCACCGCAACCATCAGATCGCCACCGACGGCTCGCAGAAAATCGTGCAGCGCCTGCTCAACCCGATCCGCGACCGGCTGGCGAAGGGCGAGGGCATTGCGCTCCTCTCGGTGCCGGTCGCCGGCTGGATGGCTTATCTGATCAAAGCTTCTGCCCGCTTCGGCCGCGCCTGGCAGGTGTCCGATCCGTTTGCCGACAAGATCGCCGCCATCGCCGATCGCATCGGTGCGGACACCAAACCGCTCGTCGATTCGATCCTCGCCATCGACGCTATCTTCGACCCGGCCTTGGCCGCCAACGCCAAATTCCGTACCCATGTCGTCGCCGGGCTCGATGGTTTGCTTTCGGGCGATCCGATGGGCTTTGTCGGACAGGTCTGCGCTGGGTCAACCGATGCGCGGTTGAAGCAGCCGGCGCGATCTGCATAGTTAGCAACCGGGAGGGACCATGAAGCTTGGACTGCTGACAGCACCATTCCCCGACACGCCGCTCGGCGAAGTCGCCGATTGGGCGCGCTCGGCCGGCTTCGAGGCGCTGGAAATCGCCTGCTGGCCGAAGACCTCCGGGGCGAGCCGCCGCTATGCCGGCACCAGCCATATTGACGTGGACGTCCCGGCCGCTGAGGCCAAGGACATCGCCGCTGAGCTCGCCGGCAAGGGCCTGACCATCTCGGGTCTCGGCTTCTATCCCAATCCGCTCCATCCCGACCAAGCGCATCGCGAAGCGGTGATCGATCATCTGAGGAAGGTGATCGTGCTTGCGAGCCGCATGGGCGTGCCGCTCGTCAACACCTTCTGCGGCGGCGACGCTTCGAAGACTATCGATGCCAACTGGGAAGACGCGCAGAAAGTCTGGCCGGCTATCATCGCCCACGCCCGCGAGCATAGCGTAAAACTCGCGTTCGAGAACTGCCCGATGATCTTCAGCTATGACGAATGGCCGGGCGGGCACAACATCGCCTACTCGCCCTATGTCTGGCGCCGCATCCTGGAAGCCTGGGGCGGCGACGTCGGTATGAATTTCGATCCTTCGCATCTCGTCTGGCAGATGATCGACAAGGAGCGCTTCATCCGCGAGTTCGGCGCAAACATGCTGCATGTGCACGCCAAGGATCTGATGATTGATCATGATGGTTTGTACGAGCGCGGAATCCTTTCGGCTGGCATAGGCTGGCAGGTGCCGCGCATGCCGGGGCTTGGGGACATCGACTGGAGCAGGGTTTTTTCGGGGCTCTACCGGGCCGGCTATGACGGGCCGGTCGTCATCGAGCATGAGGACCGGCGCTTCGAGGGGACGGATGAAAAGGTCAAGCGCGGCTTCCTGCTGGCCCGCGACGTGCTGCGTCCTTTCATCAAATGACGAAAAGCTTGGCTCCGACTGAATCAGAGCCTGGAACTGAACTGAAAAAATCAATGTGGAGGAGTACTGAAATGAAAAGACATCTGACCGTGGCCTCGCTCCTTGCCGGCGCCGCGCTGCTTGCCTCGGTGGGCGCCTCGGCCGCCGCCGGCAAGTACACGATCGGCATTTCCAACACCGTGCAGGGCAATGGCTGGCGCGAGGAAATGATCTGCGCGATGAAGGCGCAGGCGCTCGCATCCGGCGAGGTGGCGAAGCTCAACATCGCCCATCGCAACACCGATGCCGCCGGCCAGCTCGAGGACATCCGCAACCTGATCAGCGCCAAGGTCGACGCCATCGTCGTCAACCCGGCCGATCCGGCAGGCATCAAGGCCGGCCTCGAGGAAGCCACCAAGGCCGGCATCGTCGTCGTCGCCGTCGACCAGGCGGTGACCGAGCCGTCCGCCTACATCATCTCCAACAACCAGGAACAATATGCCTATCTCGGCGCCAAGTGGCTGTTCCAGCAGATGGGCGGCAAGGGCGAGGTGCTCTACATGCGCGGCGCCGCCGGCGCTTCGGCCGACTCGGATCGCGACAAAGGCTTCAAGAAGGCGCTCGCCGAATTCCCCGACGTGAAGGTCGCGCAGGAGGTCTTCACCGGCTGGCAGCAGGATCAGGCCAAGCAGCAGATCCTCTCCTTCCTCGCCACCGGCACCCCGATCAACGGCATCTGGACCTCGGGCATCGACAACGTCATCGTCGACGCGCTGGTCGAGCAGCAGGCGCCGATGGTGCCTGTGGTCGGCGCCGACAATGCCGGCTTCGTCGGTCAGTTGAGCTCGGTCAAGGGCCTGGTGGGCGCGGCCGTCACCAATCCCGGCTCGATCGGCGGCGCCGGCGTGACGCTGGCGCTCCAGATCCTCGACGGCAAGAAGCCGGCGCAGCAGACCGTCCTGGTCGAGCCGCAGCTCTGGGAAAACGCCACCGACGAAGGCAAGGCCAAGCTGAAGAGCGTCGTCGACCCCTCGCTCAGCCCCGAATGGCCGGTCTCGATCTCGATCCCGGACTGGACGACTTACACCAAGGATCAGATCATCGCCTGCAAGGGCCCAGGCGAGTAAGAGACGAGACGCCTCCTCCTTCTCCCCTTGTGGGAGAAGGTGGATCGGCGCATAGCGCCGAGACGGATGAGGGGTATTCCAGGGAACGCCAACGTCTCACTCCGCTGGAACACCCCGCGCCTTCGGCGACACCTTCTCCTACAAGGGGAGAAGGAGGTCAGCCGCCGCCTGCATTGGTTTCTGGAACGAGAATCACACGATTTGACAACAAACCCGTTGCCGCAAAGCCCCCTCCTCGACGCCACCGGCGTAGCGAAGAACTACGGTGCGGTTGCCGCGCTGCGCAACGCCTCTTTGTCCGTATTGCCAGGCGAGGTGCACGCGCTGATGGGCGCCAACGGCGCCGGCAAGTCGACGCTGGTGAAGATCCTGACCGGGGCGATCAAGGCCGACGCCGGGCATATCCTGATCCGCGGCCAGCAGCTCGATGTCCGCTCGCCCGCCGCCGCCCGCCGCGCCGGCCTGCTGCCGGTCTACCAGGAACCTTCGCTGATCCCCGATCTCGATGTCCTGTCCAATCTGCGGCTCACCGGCACGCCGGTCGAGCCGTTCCGCGCCTGGGTGCGCGAGCTCGGCATTCCCGACCTCGACATCCGCGAGACGGCGCGTCATATCCCCTTGGCCATCCTGCGCGTGCTCGACCTGGCGCGCGCGCTCGCCGTCGAGCCCGACGTGCTTCTTCTCGACGAGATGACTGCCGCATTACCGGCGAATCTCGCCGAGAAGGTGCTTGCGGTCGTGCGCCGCCAGGGCGACGCCGGCCGCTCCGTCATCTTCATCTCGCACCGTTTCGTCGAGATCTCCGCGCTCTGCGACCGCGCCACCGTGCTGCGCGACGGCGCAACCGTCGGTGTCGTCGACATCGAGCCCGGCATCGAGGAAAGAATAGTCGAGATGATGCTCGGCACCCGCATCGAGAAGACCCGCGTCGCCGCGCGCGCGGCGAATGAAGTGGCAGTCGCCGGCGGCGGTCGTCCGCGATTGTCGGTCCGCAACCTGCAGCTTGGCACCAAGCTCAACGACGTCTCCTTCGATCTCGCCAATGGCGAGGTCGCCGGCGTCTTTGCGCTTGAGGGACAGGGCCAGGACGAGCTCTTCGCCGCGCTTGCCGGCTCGATCCGTCCGACCGGCGGCAGCATCGACGTCGACGGCGCGCCGGTCAAATTCTCGCATCCGAGCGACGCCATCCAGGCCGGCATCGCCTATGTGCCGGGCGACCGCGCCGAGGCCTTGGCCATGCAGCGTTCGGTGCGCGAGAACATCGCGCTGCCCTTCAGCGCGGCGCCGCGCAAATGGGGCCCGATCCGCATGCGCCGCGAGCAGGTGGTGGTGTCCGGCGCCATCGGCAGGTTGCAGATCGACACCCGCGCCCAAGGCGAAGTGCAGCGCCTGTCCGGCGGCAACCAGCAGAAGGTGACCATCGCTCGCTGGATCGCCGCCAACGCTCGCACCATCCTTTGCTTCGACGCGACGCGCGGCATCGATGTCGGCACCAAGCAGGAGATCTACAAGCTGCTGCGCGAGCTCGCCGGCCAGGGGAAGTCGGTGCTGTTCTACACATCCGAGATGGAAGAGGTGCAGCGTGTCTGCGACCGCGTCATCGTCATCTTCGGCGGCCGCGTCGTCGACACTTTCCCGGTCGAAGACGCCGACGAAGCGGCTTTGATGCGGGCCGCCTACGGCCTGCCGCGCGGCGCCAGGGCGGATGTCGGCATCCTTGCCGAGGTCAAACCCGGCTCCAGCGCCGAGGCCGCGTCATGAGCCGCTTCTTGCGCAACCAGGGCTGGGTGGCAGGCCTGTTCGCCCTGCTGATCTTTGTCTTCGTCGTCACCAAGCTGATCCAGCCGGGCTATGGCAGCGGCGACTTCGGTTCGCTGGCGCGGGCGGTTCTGCCTTACGCCTTTGCCGTCGCGGCCCAGACCGTCGTCGTCATCGCCGGCGGCATCGACCTGTCGGTCGCCGCAATGATGGCGCTGACCAGCGTCACCGCCGCCTCGATGATGAACGGCGCCGGCGAGGAATATGCATTGTTCGTCGTGCCCTTCGTGCTGGCCATGGGGCTGGTGCTCGGCGCGCTGAACGGCGTCCTCATCGTCGTCACCCGCGTGCCCGACATCGTCGTCACCTTGGCCATGCTGTTCGTGCTGCAGGGCGCGGCGCTGCTGGTGCTTGGTGCTCCCGGCGGCGGCGCCGCCGAGTGGCTGAAGGCAAGCGTCATCGGCACCGCGCCCATCCCCGGCCTGCCGGACTGGGCCGACGCCTGGGTTCCGAAAGCCCTGGTGCTGCTCGTCGTCTGCCTCAGCGTCGTGTGGATTCCGCTCAGGCGCTCGCGGCTTGGCCTCTCCATCTATGCCATCGGCAGCGACGAGCTCGCCGCCTTTCGCAGCGGCGTGCCGGTGGCGCGCACCAGGATCGTCGCCTATGCGCTCTCCGGCCTGTTCGCCGCGATGGGCGGATTGTCTCTCACCATCAGCACCGGCATCGGCGCGCCCATTCCCGGGCCTTATCTGCTCGCCAGCGTCGCCGCGGTGGTGCTGGGCGGCGTCGCGCTCGGCGGCGGCAAGGGCGGCCTGCTCGGGCCGATCATCGCCGTCTTCGTGCTGCGGCTGGTGCGCACCGACCTGACGCTTCTGGCCATCGATCCGAACGTCACCGCGATCATCGAAGGCGCGATCATGGTCGCGGTCGTGATGTTCGGCGCCTTCATCACCATCCGCGGCCGTCCGGTGGGAGCAACGCCATGACCGACATCGCGACCATGCCCCAGCCGGTCTCATTCGGCCGCCGCTTGAAGCGCTTCATGGCGGACCGACCGCTCATTCCGCTGATCATCCTGCTGATCATTCTGGTGGCGATCCTGCAGGTCCTGCGTCCGGGCATCGTCAACGAGCGCTGGATCGCCAACACGGCGAAATTCGCCATCCCGCTGGCGATCCTCGCCGGCTGCCAGACCATGACGATGCTGACCGGCGGCATCGACCTTTCGGTCGGCACCGTGGCGACGATGAGCGCCTTCATCATGGCAACGCAAATCGTCAACCAGGATCCCGCGGTGGCTTTCCTGCTGGCCATGCTGCCCGCCGTGCTGATCGGCCTCGTCAACGGCATCGGCGTCGGCGTGTTCCGGGTGCATCCGCTGATCATGACGCTCGGCACCAGCCTGATCGGCACCGGCTTCCTGCAGGTCTACCAGCGCACCGTGATCGCCTCCGGCGCCAGGATTCCCGATTTCCTCAACTGGCTGGGCACCGGCCTTACCTACGGCTTTCCCAACGCGCTCTTCCTGTTCGTGCCGGTGGCGGTGCTGATCGTCTTCATGCTGAACCGCACCGGCTTCGGCCGCCTGCTTTACGCCGTCGGCGATAATGAGCGCGCCGCGCGCCTGTCAGGCGTCCGCTACTGGCAGGTAATCACCGCGCTCTACGTCCTCTCCAGCCTGCTCGCCGGCATCACCGGCCTGCTCTATATAGGCCTGATCAAGGCGCCCTCGCTGTCGCTCGCCGAGCCGCTGGTGCTGCCTTCGGTGGCGGCGGCCGTCATCGGCGGCACCTCGATCTTCGGCGGTCGCGGCGGCTACACCGGCACCATCGTCGGCGCGCTGATCTTGACCGTGCTGACGACGCTGCTCACAATCCTGCAGATGCCCGAAGGCGGCCGCCGCATTTTGTTCGGCTTCATCGTGCTGTTCGTGACGGCGGCGTATTTGAGGATCATCGAGGATCGGTAGTATTTTGAGCTAAGGCATGTCGCGCAAAAGTGCGCAGCGGTTTTGCGGCAACGACATGCATAAAATAGGGATTTAAAGTGCGTCGCCCGAATCCGTTTTCGGGTGACGAGCTTTAAGGCGGCTCATCCCTGTCGCATCGGAGAGGCACCCCTTATGGCCGAGCGTTCGCGTGCTGCTGCAAACAGTCCCGTCGACGATGATCCTCGTCTTGCGTTCATCTATCAGGAGGCGGTGAGAGGTCTCACCCATCAGCAGACCGTGGTGGAGAACATGAGCACCCGCGCCGGGAGCCTGATCTTCGCCACGGCATTCGCGAACTCGCTGCTCGGCGGCGCGGCCCTTTCCGACGGGCTTGGGCTTTGGGAATGGATTGCGGTGTCCCTGCTGTTCAGCATCGGCGGGCTCATCGTCTTCATGCTTTGGCCTTATCACCAATACTCATTCCGCTTCGATCCGGAAGAATTGCTGCATCAATATGTCGATGGCGACGGGCCGGCATCGATGTCTTCGATGCACCGCGCCCTTGCTCTTCGCATCAAGGCGGACATGGCCGCCAACTGGCGAATCATCCAGCGCCTGCGGCTGGCTCTGCAGATCGCGCTGCTGTTTCTGTTGCTCGACATTCTGGCCTGGCTCTTGGCGATCGCGGGCGGCTGAGCCAAAACCGCGCCTGGAGCGAAGGTCGAAGTAGAACATTTCGAAGCCGGCGACGGCGACACGCATGTGTTACTCGGCGGCCTGCACACGGCTTGAGTCGATGATCGCCCTGATCTCCGAACGGCATGAGCCGCAATTGGTGCCCGCGCGCAGTGTCGAGCCTATCGCCTCAAGGCTGTCGCATCCCGAGGCGACCGCCGAAGCAAGCTGGTTGGCGCCGACATGGAAGCAGGCGCACACGACGCGCCCGATGGCGGGCATGGGCACAGGCGAGCGGCCGGACAGAAGCACGTGCCGGTCTGCAGCCGACAGCGGCTGGCGCGTGGCGAGCAACGACACCAGCCAGTCCCGCATCGGCAGCTGGTCCGGAGCGGCGACCACCAGGGCTTCGGCCATGGCGCCGCCTTCGTCGATGGCGGCGGCGCGATAGGCGAGCCCGCGACGATCGGTGTATTCCAGGAGCTGATCCCGTCGCTGGGCGCCGAGCAGCTTGCGCGCCAGGAGGATACCCTGGTCCGGCGGCTCGGTTCCGGTGAGCTCGTAAACCCATCCGCCCTCGACAGCATGCCGGCTCCAATGGACGAAACCAATTGGCCTGAGATCGCGCCGCGTGATGAGCACGCCCGCCCATCCGGTGTTTTCCCGCACGATCCTGACGGGGACATGCTTGAGCTCAGGCTGGCCGGAATGCGGATCGGTGACCGGCGAGGACAACAGGCCGGCGGCTGCCCTGGCCGCGAACTGGCCGCTCCAATGCATGGGCATGAAGGCTTGGCCGCGCCGCTGCGCGTCGGCCACGCGCACCTTGGCGCGGACGAAGCCGAAGCGGGTTGAAAGATGAGCGAGGTCGCCATCCTTGAGATGATGCGCGGCCGCGTCCGCCGGATGAAGGTCGACCGCGGGCACTGGCGCATTCGCCATCAAACGCGGCACGTTCCCTGTGCGCGTCATGGTGTGCCACTGGTCGCGCAGCCGGCCCGTGTTCAAGGCGAGCGGATAGTCGGCATCAACCGTGAAGGCCGTCGCCTCCTGCCGCACCGGCACGAAACGCGCGCGGCCGTCTTGCGTCGGGAAACGACGATCGGAGAGAAGTCTCGTCTGCTGCTCGTATCGCTCCGACGCGGGCCAATGGCGCGGCGCGAAGGCGGAATAATCTTTATCGCTGAGATCAGCCACGCCGCCAAGGTCGAACAGGCGCTTGCCGCCGTTCTCGAAGGCGGACAGCGCTGCATGCTCGCGGAAGATCGCGGCCGGCGTCCGGTAGGCGAAGGCCTCGCCAAAACCCATGCGCGCGGCAACCTCGCAGATAATACGCCAGTCGGCTTTCGCCTCGCCGGGCGGCGGCAGGAACGGCCGCTGGCGCGAGAGGCGCCGTTCCGAATTGGTGACGGTCCCGTCCTTCTCGCCCCAGGCGGCGGCCGGCAGCAGCACGTCGGCATAGCGCGTGGTGTCTGTGCGTGTCACATCCGAGACCGCGACGAAATCGCATTTGGACAACGCAGCGCGCACACGCGAAGCGTCGGGCATCGAGACTGCGGGATTGGTGCCCATGACCCACAAGGCCTTGATGCGACCGTCCGCGACCGCCTGGAACATGTCCACGGCCTTCAAGCCGCCGCGCCGCGCGACGTTTGGCGCATTCCAGAAGCGGGAAACCCGGTCGATATTGGCCTCGTCCCCGAAATCCATATGCGCGGCAAGCTGGTTGGCAAGCCCTCCGACTTCGCGCCCGCCCATGGCGTTCGGCTGTCCGGTGACCGAGAACGGGCCCATGCCGGGCTTGCCGATACGGCCAGTGGCGAGATGACAGTTGATGATGGCGTTGACCTTGTCGGTCCCATGCGCCGACTGGTTGACGCCCTGGCTATACACGGTGACCGTCCGCTCGGTCTCGGCGAAGAGATCGTAGAAGGCCTGGACGTCGGCTGGCGCCAGTCCGCACCCTTTCGCGACACGCGCGACCGACGGCGCATCGGCGCCGGCGAGCGAAGCTGCCGCATCGAAGCCCGCTGTATGGTCGCGGATGAAACCGGCATCGGTCTTTCCGGCCTGCGCGAGATGCGCGAGCAGCCCGTTGAACAAGAGCACGTCCGTGCCCGGATCGAGCGCCAGATGCAGGTCGCACTCGTCGGCCGTTGCGGTACGGCGAGGATCGATGACGACGATCCTGGTCCCCCGCTCCCTGCGCGCCGCGAGCGTGCGCTGGTAGAGCACCGGATGGCACCATGCGGTGTTGGAGCCGGTGAGCACGACGAGATCGGCGCGCTCGAAATCCTCATAGACACCGGGAACGATGTCCTCGCCGAAAGCGCGGCGGTGGCCGGCGACGGACGAGGCCATGCAGAGCCGCGAGTTGGTGTCGATATTGCCTGAGCCGATGAAGCCCTTCATCAGCTTGTTGGCGACGTAATAGTCCTCGGTGAGCAACTGGCCGGAGACATAGAACGCGACAGAGTCCGGGCCGTGCTCGGCTACCGCCTGCGAGAATTTCGCGGCCACGAGGTCGAGCGCTTCGTCCCAGCTCGCCGGCTTGCCGAGAATTTCCGGCCGCAGCAAACGGCCTTCGAGGCCGAGCGTCTCGCCAAGGGCGGAACCTTTCGAGCAGAGCCGGCCGAAATTCGCCGGATGATCGGGGTCGCCGCGGACGGTCGTCGTACCGTCCGCGGCGACCTCGGCGAGCACGCCGCAGCCCACCCCGCAATAGGGGCAGGTGGTCCTCACCTCGCGCGCTTCTTGCATGCCTCAGGCCGCTTTCGAGGCCAGCGCTTCGAGCGCGATGAACAACCGTTCGCCCTCGACCTTGACCGGAATGGTCCGGACCGAGCCTTCGTCGGCGCCAAGCGCCTTGCCTGTCTCCAGCGAGATCACCCAATTGTGCAGCGGGCAAGTCACCGCAGCGCCATGGACGATGCCCTGGCTGAGCGGCCCGCCCTTGTGGGGACAGTGGTCGTCGATGGCAAAGACTTGGTCGTCTGCCGTGCGGAAGACGGCGATCTTGCCTTGCGGTGTCGCAACGCAACGCGCCCCGCGCAGCGGTATGTCGGTGACGGAACCAATGGCGATCCAGTTCATATTGCTCATTCCGCCGCCTCCGCGAAACCCACCGACGCCATCGGCCGGAACTCGTGCTTGTCCTTGCCTGAGACGCGCTCCGACCATGGGTCGACCTGGGCGAATTTCTGGCTGAAGACGAAGCGGTCGAAGAGGGTCCTGCGGCGCTCGGCATCGTCCAGGATCTGCTTCTTGATCTCGGCGGTGCCGATCCGCTTGGCCCATTTGTAGATGCGCTCCAGATAGCGGGCCTGCTCGCGGTACATCTGGACGAGCGCCACGATCGTCTCCAGTGCTTCGTCCTCGGTCTTCACCAGGCCGAGCACTTCCGTGCCCTTGATGTCGAGGCCGGCGGCACCGGCGAAGTGAATTTCGTAGCCAGAGTCGACGCACACCACGCCGACATCCTTGCAGGTCGCCTCCGCGCAGTTGCGCGGGCATCCCGACACCGCCATCTTCACCTTGGCCGGCGTCCAGGAACCCCACATGAACTTCTCGATACGGATGCCGAGCCCGGTCGAATCCTGCGTGCCGAAGCGGCACCAGTCTGAGCCGACGCAGGTCTTCACCGTGCGCAGGCCCTTGGCATAGGCATGGCCGGAGACGAAGCCCGCCTTGCCGAGATCGGCCCATACCGCCGGCAGGTCTTCCTTGCGGATGCCAAGCATGTCGATGCGCTGGCCGCCCGTCACCTTGACCATCGGGATATCGAACTTGTCGACCACGTCGGCGATGGCGCGCAATTCGCCGGCGCTGGTGACGCCGCCCCACATGCGCGGCACCACCGAATAGGTGCCGTCCTTCTGGATGTTGGCGTGCACGCGTTCGTTGATGAAGCGCGACTGGTAGTCGTCGGCATATTGATCCGGCCAATCGCAGACGAGATAGTAATTGAGCGCAGGCCGGCACTTGGCGCAGCCGCAGGAGGTCTTCCACTCCAGCTCCTGCATAACGGCGGGGATCGTCTTCAGGCCCTTTGCCTTGATCAGGCGCCGCACGTCGTCATGGCCAAGGCTCGTGCAGCCGCACATGGGCTGCACCGCCGCCGGATTGTATGCGTCACCCAGCGTGAGCTTCAGCAGCTGCTCGACGAGACCCGTGCACGAGCCGCATGAGGCCGAGGCCTTGGTGTGGGCGCGCACGTCGTCGAGGCCGGTCAGCCCCTTGGCCGTGATCGCGCCGGTGATCTTGCCCTTGCAGACGCCGTTGCAGCCGCAGATTTCCGCATCATCCGCCAGTGCCGCAACGGCCGCCAAAGGGTCCGAGGAAACGCCTCCCTGGAACGCCTGGCCGAAGATCAGCGTGTCGCGCATCTCCGATATATCGGTCGCCTTCTTCTTGAGGTCGTTGAACCACGCGCCGTCGGCCGTCTCGCCGAACAAGACGGTGCCGATGATGCGGTTGTCCTGCAGCACGACGCGCTTGTAGATGCCGGCCGACGCGTCGCGCAGGATGATCTCCTCGCGGTCGTCGCCGTCGGCGAAGTCGCCCAGCGAATAAAGGTCGATGCCAGTGACCTTGAGCTTGGTCGGCGTGTCGGAGTGGACGAAGCGCCTGTCCTCACTGTCCGTCAGTTTGGCTGCCGCCACCCGAGCCATCTCGTAGAGGGGCGCGACCAGCCCGTAGACATGGCCGCCGACTTCGGCGCATTCGCCGAGCGCCATGATAGCGGGGTCGGAAGTCCGCATGCGGTCGTCGACGACGATGCCGCGATTGACCTCGAGCCCGGCCTCCTTGGCTAAAGCGGTGCTCGGCCGGATGCCGACCGCCATCACCACCAGCGTCGCCAGAATGACCGTGCCGTCCATGAGCTCGACACCCTCGACCTTGCCGTTGCCGAGAATGGCCTTGGTGTTGGCCTTGGTCACGACCTTGATGCCGCGCGCCTCGACGGCTTTCTGCAGCAGATAGCCGGCGGCCGGGTCGAGCTGGCGCTCCATCAGCGTCGGCATGACGTGCAGCACGGTGACGTCCATGCCGCGCTCTTTCAGGCCGGCCGCGGCTTCGAGGCCGAGCAGACCGCCGCCGATGACGACCGCTTTGGCACGCGATTGCGCGGCAAGCAGCATGGCGTTGACATCGTCGAGATCGCGATAGCTGAGCACGCCGGGCAATTCCTTGCCCGGAACCGGGATGATGAAGGGAACCGAACCGGTGGCGATAACGAGGCTGTCGTAGCTCTCGGTGACGCCGTGGTCCGAGGTGACGGTCTTAGCCTCCCTGTTGATGGCGACGATCCGGTGACCCTTGTAGAGGGTGATGCCGTGCTTGATGTACCAGCCGTCGCCATGGATGACGATCTCCTCGAACGCCTTCTCGCCCGAAAGCACCGGCGACAGCATGATGCGGTCGTAGTTCACGCGCGGCTCGGCGTTGAAGATGGTGACGGCGTAGCGGTCGGGCGCGGCCTCCAGCAGGTGCTCGAGCATCCTGCCCGGCGCCATGCCGTTGCCGATGATGACGAGTTTCTCGGTCATGTCGGTCAGCTCCGATCTATTCGGCGGCGTAGGATAGGGACGGGCTCTTGACCTCGGCGGCGCGCTCCATCCGGCGGATGGTGACGTGCATCCAGACCAGGCAGGAGACGACGATGAGGAAGAGCAGCATGAAGCAGCTCGACCAGACCCCGGTGAGATCGTTCAGCGCGCCGAAGGCGATCGGCAGGATGAAGCCGCCGAGCCCGCCGATCATGCCGACGACGCCGCCGACCGCGCCGACGCTCTGCGGATAATAGGCCGGGATGTGCTTGTAGACGGCGGCCTTGCCGAGGCTCATGAAGAAGCCGAGCACGCAGGCGACGCCGATGAAGGCGAGCGGGCCGATCTCGAAATGGAAAGGGATCGGCCCGCTGATGCCGCGCACGACATAGTCTGCCGAGGGGAGAGACAGAACGAATGTCGCGACGGCACAGACGCTGAAGGTCCAGTAGAGCACGGTGCGGGCGCCGATGCGGTCGGAAAGCACGCCGCCATAGGCGCGGAAGATGCTGGCGGGGATCGAATAGGCGGCGCCGATCATGCCGGCAGTGGCGATGCCGAAGCCGTAGACACCGATCAGGTAGCGCGGCAGCCAGAGCGACAGCGCCACGAACGCGCCGAAGGAGAAGAAATAGTAGAACGCGAGGCGCCAGACCCGCAGGTTCTTCAGCGGCGCGAATTCCTGCCAGAAGCTTCTTGCCGGCGCCGCCTTGCCGGCGCGGCGCTCGCGGATGACCGGGTCGTCGCCGGTGGTGAACCAGAAGATGGCGGCCATGACGACCAGCGCCGCGGCCCAGATCAACGCCACCGACTGCCAGCCCCAGGCGAGCAGCACGAACGGCGCCAGGAACTTGGTGACAGCGGCGCCGACATTGCCGACGCCGAAAATGCCGAGCGCGGTGCCTTGTTTTCCGGCCGGGAAGAAGCGCGAGACATAGGCGACGCCGACGGCGAAGGAACCGCCGGCAAGGCCGACGCCGAGGGCCGCAAGCAGCATCTGGCCGTAGGTGTGGGCGAAAGCGAGCAGGACGGTCGCGACCGCGGCCGCCAGCATGGTCGCCGTGTAGACCAGACGGCCGCCATAGCGGTCGGTCCAGATACCGAGCACCATGCGCACGAGCGAGCCCGTCAGGATCGGCGTGCCGACGAGCAGGCCGAACTCGGTCTCGTTCAGGCCGAGCTCCTGCTTGATGCGCACGCCGATGATGGAAAAGATCGTCCACACCGCAAAGCACACGGTGAAGGCGATGGTGGACATCACGAGCGCCTGCCTTGGAGCACTGTCCTGGCTGGGCGCGGCTGGGAGATTTGCGGTCATCTTGGGCTCCGGTTTGCGGCGTGGGAGGCGCCGCTCATGTTGTGTCGATCAGAGGCGAGGTATCAGCGGGGCGAGCCCGGGACTTGCGCGGTCACTTGCGGGCTTTTGCCTTCAGTTTCGTGATTGGCGGGAACCAGCAGCAGCGCGGCAGCAAAGAGCGCCGCGGTCAGCGCGCTGCTCACCAGGAAATCGCGACGGGTGAAATCCTTGAGCAATGTTGTTGCGATCCGTCTCGTCATCGTCGTCTCCGCTCGGCGCCGGCTGGATCGGCGCCATCGATTTGCGTGGTCGGGTCCAAAAACGAAAAAAGCCGCCGTCCAGGCCTCGCGCGTCCGTACATCCGGGATCGCGTTGGTGACCTGAGCGGCAGCTCTGCCTGTGGCGCCCGCCATTGGACGCCTGTTCTATTGCCCGCTAGGGGCTCGATTATTCCAAAGCACGAAGCGTGCCAGTTTTGCGTCGAAAGAAAATTTCGAGGAAAATCAATGCGATCCGTGAATCAGGCGTTGCTTTGGCCGATCGGCAGCACGGTCAAACATTGATCAATGGCACAGGCATTGCGCATAAAATTTGTGCAATGCACAAGATTGGCGCCCAAATGATCAGGCGCGTTTCTGGCCGACGATGTAGGCGTCGATCCGGTCCGGATCGAAGATCTGGCCATCGAAAAATCCATCCGGGCCAAGGACAAGACTCGCGCCGGCCGAGCCGACCGGCGTCGCTGTCTTGAGCGCCCCTTCGACCTTGGCATTGGCGCCCGGCAGCGCCACGCCGAGCGGCTTCAGCGCCGAGCGATAGAGATCGGGCCGGTAACAATCGCGGGCGACGGCGAGGTTTTGCGGCGTATGCGGCAACTGCCCCCAGCGCACCATCTGCGTGTAGAACCAGAGCGCATGGCTCTTCCAGGGAAAGTTGGCCGCCTTGTCCAACGGCAGGAAGAAATCCTCGACTCGCCGTGCCGCGCCCCCGCCAAGTTGAAGCTGCCCAGTCAGGGCCGGCATCTGGATCGCCTCCGGCTGGCCGAGAAAAGCCGGCCTTGCCATCAGCGCTGCCAGCTCGTCACGGTGTGCCGGATCCTGGCACCAGCGGGCGGAGTGATGCAGCGCCCTCAGCAGCGCCGCCAGCGCGTCCGGGTTCTCCTCCGCCCAGACTTTGCGCACCCCGATCACCTTTTCCGGGCTGTTGCGCCACAGCAGCGCCTTCACGGTGACGATGTGGCCGGTGCCTGCCGCGGCGGCGGCGCTGTTCCAGGGCTCGCCGACGCAACAGCCGTCGATGCGGCCGGCGGCCAATGCATCGGCCATGAAGGGCGGCGGCACGATGACGATCTCGATATCGCGGTCGGGATCGACGCCGCAGGCGGCGAGCCAGTAGCGCAGTTCATAATTGTGCCCGGAATGCGGATGCACGACGGCGAAACGCAGCGGTTCGCGACCGGCGGTCGCCCGCTCGCGGATCAGTGCGCCGAGCGCCGCTCCGGCGCGCGCCGGATCGAGGTCAGGTGCTGCGCCATGCGCCGCCATGCCTTGCCACACCGCATTGGACACCGTGATGCAATTGCCGCCGAGCCCGAGCGAGAACGGTACGATGGTCTCGGAAGCAAGCGGCGTGAGGCCGAGGCTGCAGGCGAGCGGCATTGGCCCGAGCATATGGGCGACATCGAAGTGGCCGATGGCGATGCGGTCGCGGATATTGGCCCAGGAAGTCTCGCGATGCAGCTTGAGCTCGATGCCCTCGCGCGCGGCAAAGCCCATCTCGCCGGCTGCGACCAGGACGGCGCTGTCGAGGAGCGGCATGAAGCCGGCGGTGATCTGATGCGCTGCCGACATGCTCATTCGCCCTCCAGCGGTCCCAGCAATCCCGCCGCCGTCACCAGGCTCTGGGCGATGTCGGCGATCTTGCGATTCTGGTTCATGGCGGTCTTGCGCAGCAGCGCATAGGCCGCCTCCTCGCTTAAGCCCCGCGACTTCATCAATATGCCCTTGGCCCGGTCGATGACCTTGCGGTTCTCGAGCTCGCTGCGCGCCTCCTCCAATTCGCGCGCCATGCGCGAGAAGGCATTGAAGCGACTGATCGCCATGTCGAGGATCGGCTTGATGCGTTCCTTCTTCAGCCCGTCGACCACATAGGCGGACACGCCGGCATCGACGGCCGCTTCGATCGAGGCCTGGTCGGAGCGGTCCACAAACATCGCGATCGGCCGCTTCACCACGCGCGATAGCTGGAACATGTTCTCCAGCATGTCGCGGTTGGGATTTTCGAGATCGATGACGATAACGTCCGGCTCGATCTCGGCGATGCGCCGGGCGATGCCGGCGACGTCATGGACCACCGTGACGTGGCGATGGCCGGCGTCCCGCAATCCGGCCTCGATGATCGAGGCACGGATGCGGTTCTCGTCGATAACAAGGATGGTCAACGAACCGGTGGACATGCGCCTATTGTGCAGGCCGGGCGGGATTGTGCAATGCGGCAATCGACTGGGGCGGATCGCAAGTGCCCTCAAGACGTGAACTGCGACGCCATCGCGCCCAACCCTGTGTTGCCGCTAAGGGCCGGGAACATTGGGTGTCCCATCGCGTGCCGTTGCTTCGCGGCGTCCGCGCGATCGAGCTGCGGCCGTGATCACACCGCCAGGCTGTCCTGCTCCAAGGCGTTCGGGTCGCCCGGCGCCGTCGCCCAGGCGAGCTCGACCAGCGTCACCGTGCGCCGGCCCACGCCGTCGACCTGGCAGACGATGAGGCCCTGCTCCTCGATATAGTCGAGCAGCCGGCGCGCGCGGCGCAGCGAATGCGAACCGTAAGCCCGCGCGATCGCCGCGTCGCTCGGGCAGGGCCAGCCTTCCTTGGCGGCGCGCGCGATCATCATGAACACGCCCTGCATGTCCTCGGGCAGCAGAGAGGCGCGCACGGAAACGTCGCGCCAGGCGTCGTCCTCGGCCATGTCGGAGCCGACGCCGGCGCGGGCGCGCGTCAGCATGCGGCGGAACTCCGACAGGTCGGGCACCACGGAGGCGAGCCCTTCGATGCGGCAGCGGACCACGAATTCCTGGTAGAGCACGCCGATGACGCGGAACCCGGCATCCGGCTCCGCCAGGATGGCGCGCAGGATACGGTCCATCCGCTCGCGCCGCTCTGCCAGGTCCTCGGCGTTTGGCTGCGCCTCCATCGGCTCGGGGCGCATGTCCAGCGGCGCGGCCTTGGCCGCCATCAATTGGTCAAGCAGGTCGGGCGAAGGCCGGCGCTGCGGCCTGACCGTCTCCGGCGGCGGCGCGGCAAGAATGATCGCGCGCGCATCTTCGAGCGCGGCTCCCGGCATCGGCATCAGCCGCGGCGTGCCGTTGCGCGGGCTGGTTTCGGTCTGGCCGATGCGCACGCCGAGCGGACGGCGCGACAAGGCAGGACCGAGCGCCATGAAATGCCCGCGCTCCAGATCGCGAAAAGCTTCGGCCTGGCGCCGTTCCATGCCGAGCAGGTCGGCGGCGCGCGCCATGTCGATGTCGAGGAAGGTCCGGCCCATCAGGAAGTTGGAGGCTTCGGCCGCGACGTTCTTGGCGAGCTTCGCCAACCGCTGCGTGGCGATGATGCCGGCAAGCCCGCGCTTGCGGCCGCGACACATCAGATTGGTCATGGCGCCCAGCGAGAGCTTGCGTGCCTCGTCCGAAACCTCGCCGGCGGCGGCGGGCGCGAAGAGCTGCGCCTCGTCGACGACCACGAGCATCGGATACCAGTGGTCGCGCGCGACCTCGAACAGCCCGCCGAGGAATGCCGCGGCGCGCCGCATCTGGTTCTCGGCATCGAGCCCTTCGAGATTGAGTACTGTCGAGACGCGGTGGATGCGCGCCCGCTCGCCGGCTGCCTGCAGGCCGCGCTCGGTATGCTCCTCGGCATCGATCACCAGATGTCCAAAGCGTTCACCCAGAGACACGAAATCGCCTTCGGGGTCGATGATGGTCTGCTGCACCCAGGGCGCGCTCTGCTCCAGGAGGCGGCGCAGCAGATGCGACTTTCCCGAGCCCGAATTGCCCTGCACCAGCAGGCGGGTCGCCAGCAACTCCTCAAGGTCGAGGGCCGCCGGCGCGCCTGCGCTCGTCTGTCCCATCTCGATTGCAACGGTCATGTTCTCGACTCGGATCGTCTCCCTGCGCGCGACGGGCTTACCAACCTGAGCGCGGTGCGTCGAGCTTACGCTGCCATTAGCCAGCAGGTGTCCACATCTGCGCTTGAATCACTGGGGTTGTCGCCAGCCACACTGGTCGGACCACCATTTTGCTGGCACATTCCAGCCGTTGGCGTATCATCTTTTGCGGGAGGGTTCATGGCAGGAGGAGGCCGATGAACGTCACTGCGGAAGTGCCCGTCATGGACCCGACGGTGCAAGACCTTGTTTCATCTGCTCTTTCGAAATTTCGCGCAGGCGATACCGTCTCGACCCGGACGATGCTCGACGCCATACGCCGATCCGACCCGGCTTGCCAGGACAGCGACGACCATCTGATCGAACTGATCGTCATGGCCGCGGTTGGTAAGACCATGGGCGTCGTGTTCGACCACCGCTCGCCCGATGAGCGGTTGCCACGTCTTTCCTAACGAGCCCGTCGGCTGAAGCCTTCTAACGTCGCCATTCACGGGCGGAGCGGGGAGCGAAGCGACGCGCGCGCCCGTGGACTCATTTTCGTGACTTCGAGGCGTCGCAGCGGTGCAGACGAACCAACAGGCGCTTCGGCTAAGCTCCACAAGGGACGATCTGCCAACGCAGGCGGCGGCCGATAGCCCCTGCTAGTTCTCCGACACAGGGATTTTGAAAGGTTGCCGTTTGTCTTGGTGCAAGATTTTCCGTTCATTTCCGTGAAACC
>NZ_VFWS01000700.1:0-1002 GCF_006443065.1 Mesorhizobium sp. B1-1-5
CCCGGCATGACGCCGAGCGTGATTTCGGGCTGGCCGAACTTGGCGTTGTCGCCGGCGATGATGAAGTCGCACATCATCGCCAGTTCGCAGCCGCCGCCCAGCGCATAGCCGGCCACCGCCGCGATGATCGGCTTGCGCGCCCGGGTCAACTCTTCCCAGCCGACGAAAAAGTCCTTGATGTAGGCATCGACGTAGGAAATCGACTGCATTTCCTTGATGTCGGCGCCTGCGGCGAAGGCCTTCTCGGAACCAGTGATGACCATCGCGCCGATGCCGTCATCTGCCCCGAACACGTTTACCGCGGCCACCAATTCCGCCATGACCTGGGAATTCAGCGCATTGAGCGCCTTCGGCCGGTTCAAGGTGATCAGCCCGACCTTGCCCCTGGTTTCAACGACGATCGTTTCATAGGCCATGGCTTCGGCTCCTCTTCCAGGCAATTGAAGATCGATCTAGCTCACCGCTGACAGGTCCGGCAATAGAAGGTCGAGCGGCCGCTCTGCGTGATGCGCTCGATATGGCCGCCGCAGCCAGGCTTGGAGCAGGGTTCGCCCTCCCGGTCATACACCGCGAAGGAGTGCTGGAAATAGCCCAGCGAACCGTCGGTCTGCATGTAGTCGCGCAGCGACGATCCGCCGGCCGCAATGGCATCTGCGATGACCGAGCGGACCGCCACGGCAACCCCCCGGCTTTGCTCACCCGCTTTCTTGCCGGCTTTGGCTATCGTGCCCGCCTCGCGCAGCGGCGACAGCCCGGCGCGCCATAGCGCCTCCGAGACATAGATGTTGCCGAGCCCGGCTATCAATCTCTGGTCGAGAAGAGCGGCCTTCAGCGGCGATTTCCGGCCCTTCAGCAGTGAGGCCAGCAGCACTCCGTCAAGCGCATTGCCGGTGGGTTCGACGCCGAGCCCCGCCAGCATCGGATGGGTGTCCGGCGGCCCTTCGCAAAACAGCATGAAGCCGAAGCGACGCGGATCGTTGAAAACCACGCGCGAGCGGGTGC
>NZ_VFWS01000701.1:0-1002 GCF_006443065.1 Mesorhizobium sp. B1-1-5
TCGTAGTCCTGCAGATGGCCGGATTAGCTCATCGCGCCGAATTAGCTCCCGACGCGGCGCCGGCCGAATAGCGTTTCAGTTCCTCGTGAAGGAAATCCGCCACGCGTCGGATGCGCACGCTGGTGCGCACGTCGCGATGCATGGCCAGCCACACCGGCAGCTTGGGCAGCGGCAGACCCGGCAGCACATCCTCCACCAGGGGGTCCCGCTTGGCCAGCGGCTCCTGGCCGAGGCCGATGCCGATTCCCGCCCGCACCGCCTCCCAAAGCACGATCTGGTTGTCGGCCCGGAAGCGAAAACTGTTCCGCGTGACCGATATGCCGAAATGCGTAAAGCCTCGGATCATCTCGTCGCTCCGGTCGAAGCCGATCAGCGCGTGGTCGAGCAGGTCGGCCGGCTCGCGCGGGCGGCCGCACCGGTCGAGATAGGCTAGGGAAGCACAGGCGCAGAGCGCGATATCGCAGACCTTGCGCGCCACCAACTCGTTCTGTGTCGGCTTGACCATGCGGATGGCGATGTCGGCATCCCGGCGCAGCAGGTTCTCGACCTGGTTGGAAGCGACGATCTCGACCTCGATGCCGGGCTCCTCGATGCCGAGCCGATGCGCACCGTCCCTTCGATCGCTTCGACCGAACCCAGCGCCAGCCGTGAAAAAGCGCTCGCCTGCTCGCTCACCGCCTTGCCGCGCTCTAACAGAGTGGCCCCGGCTTCCGTCAGCGCGTAGCCGCTTCGCCCGCGCCGGAAAAGGATGACGCCGAGCGCCTGTTCCAGTTCCGAGATGTGGCGGCCAAGCGTCGGCTGGCTTGCCGACAGCTTTCTCGCCGCGGCCGACAGGCTGCCGGTCTCAGCGACCGTGACGAAGCTCTTGATCAGGTTCCAGTCGATATCAGCCATTCACAACTGAATATCAGAACTGCACACATGGTCAATTTCAATTCATTGGTGAGGCAATCATATTCGGCCTGCAAACATCGATACGCCCTGCAACAAGCCAATCAGGAG
>NZ_VFWS01000071.1:0-25643 GCF_006443065.1 Mesorhizobium sp. B1-1-5
TCCTTTCCCTCCGGAGGGGGGAAAGGTGGCGCTGCGAAGCAGCGACGGATTGGGGGAACCACGTGGCAATCAAGCCTGCGCCGATCAGTCACGCCAGTGACAGAGGATGTCCGCAAGCCGTAACCACAAGGGGGAGATCAGCTAACTACTCCAGCCCGGCGAAGCTCTCTTCCTCTTCAACCACCTCGACGCCACCCAGCCTGAACGGCGCGAACGAGGCCCGGTGGAGCCGTGCCACCGGCCCATGCGCCTCGATCGCGGTGCGGTGGCGGACCGTCGCGTAGCCCATATGCACTTCGAAGCCGTAGTGCTCGTGATGTCCGCCGCAGCCGCACATCATGCGGTCGCGCATCACCTTGGCGACGATCGAGGCGGCGGCGATCGATTGGGAGCGCTGGTCGCCCTTGATGAGAGCCCGGCCTTCGCAGGCGAGACCTGGCGGTATGTCGCGGCCGTCGGCCAGGGCGAGCTTCGGCCGCAAGGACAGGCCGGCGGCAGCACGGCGCATCGCTTCCAGGCTGGCTTTCAGGATGTTGCTGCTGTCGATGCCTTCGGCGCTGACCGAAGCCATCGAGATGCTGAGTGCCGAGCCGAGAATCTTGAGGAACAGCGCCTCGCGCTGCAAATGGGTGAGGCGCTTGGAATCGTCGAGGCCTTCGGGAATATTGGCGGGGTTGAGCACCACCGCGGCGGCCACCACCGGACCGGCGAGCGGACCGCGGCCGGCCTCGTCCATGCCGGCGACCGGCCACAGCCCGTCGGCTATCGCTTTCGTCTCGATCGAGAAGTCGGGCTTCTCGACCATTTCAAAGAGAAGCGGAGAATCGGAACGCGCGCGAGCCATGGTGCGGCGAGGTTCGCATCGGCTCCGATTCTCCGCAAGTCCTTCCGGGTCGGATGGGGCGTCGGACCGGGAAGGCACCGTCTCACGGCCGGGGGACAATGGCCGGACGGAATTTCGAAAAAGTACCAATTCCAGACGGAAAATCGCTTTGCCTGGAAGTGCTTAGCGCCAGCCCGTCATGGCCGGCGCAGGCGTCAAAGCAGCATCAGCTGCTCGCCGGCACTGGCGCCTGCGACGAATTGGTCGGTGCGAAGCTGCCGCCGCTCGACATTGAGGCCGAGCCGCTTGGCGGCGATCTCGAAACGCCGGCCGATCTGCCAGGCATAGGGACCGGCGCCCTTCATGCGCTTGCCCCATTCGGAATCGTAATCCTTGCCGTCGCGCATCGAGCGGATCAGCGACATCACATGCCGGTAGCGGTCGGGATAATGGCGCAACAGCCAGTCCTTGAAGATCGGCGCCACTTCGAGCGGCAGGCGCAGGATGACGTAGCCGGCCTCCCGCGCGCCGGCGGCTCTAGCCGAATCGAGGATGCGCTCCATCTCCGGATCGGTAAGCCCCGGAATAATCGGCGCCACCATGACCGATGCCGGGATGCCGGCATCCGAAAGTTGGCGGATCGCCTCCAGCCGCTTCGTCGGCGTCGAGGCGCGGGGTTCCATCGTTCTCGCCAGCATGCGGTCGAGCGTCGTCACCGACAGCGCCACCTTGGCAAGGCCGCGCTCGGCCATGCGCGACAGGATGTCGATGTCGCGTGCCACCAGCGCCGACTTGGTGACGATGCCGACCGGATGGCCGCGCGCCTCCAGCACTTCCAGGATCTCGCGCATGATGCGGTATTGCTTCTCGATCGGCTGATAGGGATCGGTGTTGGTGCCGATGGCGATCGTGCGCGGCTGGTAGCCCGGTTTTGACAATTCCCTGTCCAGCATGCGCGCGGCATCCGGCTTGGCGAACAGCTTCGATTCGAAATCGAGCCCCGGCGACAGGCCCATGAAGGCATGCGTCGGCCTGGCGAAGCAGTAGACGCAGCCATGCTCGCAGCCGCGATAGGGGTTGATCGAACGGTCGAAGGAAATGTCGGGCGACTCGTTGCGGGTGATGATGGTGCGCGGCTTTTCGACCTGCACTTCCGTCTTGAACGGCGGCAGTTCCTCCAGCGAGTTCCAGCCGTCGTCGAACACATGCCGGCTGATCGGCTCGAACCGGCCGGACGGATTGATGCCGGCCGAGCGGCCGCGATTGCGGTCGGGCCGCACGCGCATGCCGCTCTGCTCGATCATCGCGTTCGCCATCTCGGCTCGGCCTGCTCCGAAAGCGGCAATGTCGGCGCGCACGATCTGTTCCATTTTCGCCCTCTCCCAAGGACTGTCGGCAGGCTGTCGAATCGCTCTGTTCATGAAACTATTCCTATTTCGCCGAAGAGAACAAAGCAAGAACTTTTTCGCTTGACGCGCGCAACTGGCGCATCGCCGCACTTTCCGCTATTCGGCTAAAATGCTCAGCGTCCTTATCGAAACCCGCAACGACGAAGAGGGGCTTGCCCGTACGCTCGCCTCGCTGGTCGGCGGCGCGGTCGAAGGCGTCGTGCGCGACGTGATCGTCTGCGATCAAGGCTCGACCGACCAGACGCATCGGGTGGCCGAGCATGCCGGCTGCCACTATGCGACCGGCGGGATCGGCGCCGGTATCGGCCAGGCCAAGGGCGACTGGCTGCTCCTGCTCGAGCCGGGCGCGCGGCTCGCCGAGGGCTGGATCGACGAAGTCGTGGCGCACACGGCGAAACAGACCATGCCGGCGCGCTTTTCACGCGCCCGCGCCAACCGTGCGCCTTTCCTGGCCAGGGTGTTCTCGAGCAATCGTGCGCTGGCCGAGGGGCTTGTCATCAGCAAGCGTCAGGCCTCGGCTCTGGCAAAGAGCGCGCGCAGCGCCGAAGCCCTGGCGCGCGGCCTGGCGACCAGAAGGCTGAACGCGGAAATCTGGATCGCGCCGCCGAAATGATGCAAGCTCCACCCTCTCCCCTTGTGGGGTGAGAAGCGGTCCGCGTAGCGGACGAAAAGCCAATTGCTTGGCTTTTCGAGCTTCGAACGCCTTGAGCCTGCGAAAGGCCGGGTGGTGTCGCCGAAGGCGACGGATGAGGGGTGCTCCAGGGAAAGCCAGCGCCTCACTCCGCTGGAACACCCCTCATCCGTCTCGGTGCTTGCGCGCCGATCCACCTTCTCCCACAAGGGGGAGAAGGAGAGGGCAGCGCGGGCCTGCCCAGTCAAATCCCCTTAATCTCAACCGGCATCCACGCGCTGCGGCGCCTGGCGAGACGTTGCTCGCGCGTCTCGGCATCGTAGCGGACCGGGATCGGCTCGCGCGAGAACCGCTCGCGATCGTCGAGCGCGTTGACGATGACGATCGCCGTGGCATCGTCACCCTCTCCGGCGATTGCCGCGACATAGACGCCGCACTCGCCGCACAGAAGATAGTCGGCGGTGCGCAAGCCGAAGCGATAGGCCCGCAAGCGCTGCCTGTCCTCGACCGAGACGACCAGCCTGCCGTTCGGGTCGGCGGCCGCGCGCGAGCCGTGCCGGGTGCAGAACGAGCACTGGCAGGCGCGGATTTCCAGTTGCGCGGGATCGAGCGCGGTCGAGAAGCTGAGGCGGATGTTGCCGCAATGGCATCCGCCGCTGTGAACGGTCATGGCGCTGCTCATTGTTTTCTCACATAAGCTACCGTGCCGGCACCGCCTTCGAACATGGCGCCTCGAAGGCGCCAGCGCCAATCCGCCTGCGAACCCTATGCCGGCCGGGCGCCTTAACTGAGCTTTACGAGGTTGGCTTGCCGCCGCGCCTGAGATGCTCGTCCAGCCGCGGCATGATCTCGACGAAGTTGCAGGGCATGTGCCGATAGTCGAGCTGCGCCTTGATAATGCTGTCCCAGGCGTCCTTGCAGGCGCCGGGCGAGCCCGGCAGCACGAAGACGAAGGTGGCGTTGACGACGCCGCCGGTCGCACGGCTCTGGATCGTCGACGTGCCGATCTTATCGTAGGAAATGCGGTGGAAGACTTCCGAAAAGCCGTCCATGCGCTTTTCGAAGATCGGCTCCAGCGCCTCCGGCGTCACGTCGCGGCCGGTGAAGCCGGTGCCGCCGGTGGTGATGACGACATCGATGTTTTCGTCCTTCGACCAGCCGAGCACCTTGTCGCGGATCTTTTCGCGGTCGTCGGTCACGATATCGCGCGCGGCAAGGCTGTGGCCGGCTTCCGCGATGCGGTCGGCCAGCGTCTGGCCGGATTTGTCGTCGGCAAGGCTGCGCGTGTCGGAAACCGTAAGCACCGCGATGCGCACCGGAATGAAGGGCCGGCTTTCGTCAAGCTTCGCCATCGCCCACCTCCATGCTGCGCGTCGCGGCAACGAACCAGTCGGGGTGGCGGGCGCGGATCTCGATCGCCGCGCGCTTTGCGACATTGCCGGTCTCGAACAGGCCGAAACAGGTGGCGCCCGAGCCGGACATGCGCGCGAACGCGGCGTCGGCTTTTTTCAGCGCCTTGAGCGCCTCGCCGATCGCCGGCTTGATCGAACGCGCGGCAGGCTCGAGATCGTTGCGCGTCGTCTCCAGCCAGTTGCGGATCGTGTGGAAGTCGAGGCGTTTCGGCAGCGGCGGCAGCGCCTCGTTGTTGCGACTGGAGAGCGCCTTGAACACGTCCGGCGTCGAGACCGCGATGCCCGGATTGACCAGGACGAGGCCGAGCGCCGGAAACGCGGGCAGCGGCGAGACCTCATCGCCGATACCGCGTGCGATCAGCGGCTTTGATTTGAGGCACATCGGCAGATCGGCGCCGAGCGAAAGCCCGATCCGGGCCAGCGAATTGTGGTCGATATCGAGCTTCCAGAGCCGCGCCAGGCCGTTGAGCGTGGCCGCTGCGTCACTCGAGCCGCCGCCGACGCCGGAGGCGATGGGCAGGTTCTTCTCCAGCCGGATGGCGACCGGCGACGCCTGTTGCATGCCGGCTTCCCGGCGCAAGGCATCGCGCGCCTTCACCACCAGATTGTCGCCGTCGAGCGGCAGCCCGGCGGCATAACGGCCGGATACCGAGAATTCATCCTCTTCCGCCGGCTCGATCTCGAGCCGGTCGCCGAAGCGGGTGAAGACGGCAAGGCTGTCGATGAGATGGTAGCCGTCGGCGCGCTGTCCGGTGACATGCAGCGCCAGGTTGATCTTGGCAGGCGCAAGCCACGTCCGGACCTCTGTGCCGGGCTCCAGGATGTCGGCTGCTGGCGAGATGGGATCAGTCCTTGGCGAGACGATATTCGCCGGTCTTGGGGTCCTTGACCAGCGTGCCCGTCGTGCCGTTCGCCGCCTGTCTTTCGGTGCGCCGGATCTTGGCCGTCACGCGTTCGGCCTCGCGCACGAAAGCGCGGTAGCCAAAGTAAGCGGCAGCGCCGACAACGGCGAAGAAAATGATCTGCGGCATCTCTAAAACTCCTCCCGCGTCCTCGCGGCAAGGCCGGCCGAATGGGTCGGTCAAGCGGCCATGCTAGCCGCATTCATGGCTTTTTCAAAGCCCGAAGCGCGCCCATAGCGCGCGCTCTTCCGCCGCATCGAGGACGCCGCTGGCGGCGGCCGCCGCGATATCCGGCGCCGAAACGCGCGAGCCGAACAGGCCGAAACGGCCGAACAGACCGCGTGGCGCGGTGATCAGCTTGAGCTGCGTCTTCTCGCCGAAACGGGTCTTGAGCACGCTGCGCATATCGCCCAAAGCATCGACAAGGCCGAGCTCGAGGCCGCGCTTGGCGGTCCAGAACAGGCCGGTGAACAGGTCCGGGTCGTCCTTGAGCTTGCTGCCGCGCCGTTCCTTGACGAGGTCGATGAAGGTCTCGTGCACTTCGAGCTGCAGCGCCTTCAGTCGCTCGATGTCCTCCTTCTTCTCGGGCTTGAACGGATCGAGCACGGCCTTGTTCTGGCCGGCGGTGTGGACGCGCCGCTCGACGCCTATCTTCTTCATCAGTTCCGGGAAACCGAACGAGGCCGAGACCACGCCGATCGAGCCGACGATCGAGGACGGGTCGGCGAAGATCTCGTCGCCGGCGACCGCGATCATGTAGCCGCCGGAGGCCGCCACGTCCTCGACGAAGACCAGCACCTTCTTGTTCTTTTCCGCCGCCAGGTCGCGGATGCGCTTGAAGATCAATCGCGACTGCACCGCTGAGCCGCCCGGCGAATTGATCGAGATGGCGACCGCCGGCGCGTCGAAGCCGAACGCCTTTTCGATCAGGCCGGCCGTCGAGGCGAGCGACAGGCTCGGCCGGAACTGGCCTCCGCCGGCCATGATGGGGCCTTGCAGTCGGATGACCGGAATGGTGACGGCTGTCGAGCGCCAGGATTTCGGCAGCAAGCGGTTGAAAAGGCGTTTCACGAACGATTGTCTCCGGACAAAATGCAAAGGAGCAAGATGAGATCAGGTCGGTTGGTCTGTTTCACGGGCGCGGCGTCATCCTGCCTGGGCATGTAAGGAACTCGCCAGCCAACGGCAATGCCGCATCGCCGGCCAGTGCATGTCGCGCAAAGTGTGCAGCGGTTTTGCGAAAAAGACATGCATAAAGCAAAAACTTAAAGCGCGTCGCTAGAATCCATTTCAACGCGACGCGCTTCAAGGATCAATCGCCGAACAGCGACGCCAGGCCGTTATTGATCATTTCCGTGCGCTCCGCCGGCCCGTTGCCGGACGGCCCGTGCAAGATGAGCGGCGGGCGGATCGACAGTTTTCCGCGCGCGCTGAGCACCGCCCTGACGACGATGCGGATCGCCGCCGCATCCGGCCGCGGATGCACGCATAGCAACTCGGCATCGCCGAACCGCCCCTCCATCGCGTCCAGGATGGCAACCAACTGCTCGGGCCGCGCGATGACGGCCAGCCCGCCGCGCGGCTTGGCGACGGCGGCGGCGCTTCGGATCCAGCGCTCGAACAGCCCGTCCTCCGCCACATGCGCCTCTCTGCGCAACGCGTCGGGCGTCGAGCGATCTTGCGCCGCGTTGAACGGCGGGTTCATGATGACGAAATCGAACTGGTTGTCCGCAAGCCCGGTCTCGCCACGCGCTCGACCGGTCAGCGTCACGTCGGCAATCAGCACTGAGGCGCGGTCGCCGAGATGGCCATTGCCGGGATGCGAAAGCGTGGCAGTGGCGAACCCGGCCATTTCGGCGGAGCGCTCGACAAGCACGGCCTGCGCCGCCGGACAGCGCGACAGGACGGCAAGGGCGGCGGCGCCGGCGCCGGCGCCGAAATCGGCGAGCCGGCCGGAAAAGCCGGACGGCACGGCGGCCGCCAGCATCATGGCGTCCATGCCGGCGCGATGACCGCCCCGGCTCGGCTGCACCAGCCAGAAGCGCCCGCGATGGAAGGCATCGACCGTGTGCGCCGGCGTATCCGGGACGGGGGCGGTGCTGGCTGCCATTATTTTTTGCGGATCTCGTTCTCGATGCCGGCATCCTTGAGAATGCGGCGCGCGGCATCGACCCTTTCGGCATCGACCATCACGCGCCGCGGCAGGATGCCGAGCGAACCGTCGAGCACGCTCATATTCTGGTCGGCGACGAAACAGGCGATGCCGGCATCGCGCATCAGCGATTCGACAAAGGAGATGACAACGGCGTCGTTGGTGCGGACAAGCTCGATCATGAAACGAAAATCGCAGGTTGTGGCGTTCGTGTAAACGTGCGCGTGGACACTCCGTCGGCGGAGCCGCGCTAATTCGCCTCTTGCCGTGCCCGGTTGCGCCGCCCTAGAGTCGGCGCGGGACCAAGGGTGCGTCAGATTGACGGGAGTTGTCGTGGTGGGTGTCGTTCTCAACATCGAAGGCAAGCGGGAACCCGCTTCCATCAAGGATTTGATCGATCTGACAGCCGCCGATATGGGGCGGGTCAACGAGCTGATCCTGTCCAAGGCCGGCTCCGACGTCGAAATGATCCCGGAGATCGCCAATCACCTGATCTCCTCCGGCGGCAAGCGGCTCAGGCCCATGCTCACGCTCGCCGCCGCGCAGATGTTCGGCTATTCCGGCGAAGGCCATGTCAAGCTCGCCACGGCGGTCGAGTTCATGCACACGGCGACGCTTCTGCATGACGACGTGGTCGACGAGAGCGCGCTGCGCCGCGGCAAGAAGACGGCGCGCATGATCTGGGGCAACCAGGCGAGCGTGCTCGTCGGCGATTTCCTGCTCGGCCAGGCTTTCCGCATGATGGTCGAGGTCGGTTCGCTGGAAGCCTTGGACATCCTGTCGGCCGCGGCCTCCATCATCGCCGAGGGCGAGGTGATGCAGCTTGCCGCCGCCAAGAACCTCGAGACCACCGAGGACGAGCACTTCGCCGTCATCAAGGCCAAGACGGCGGCGCTGTTCTCGGCCGCCGCCGAGGTCGGGCCGGTCATCGCCCAGGCCTCGCGCACCGACCGCGCGGCGCTTCGCTCCTACGGCATGAATCTCGGCCTTGCCTTCCAGCTCATCGACGACGCGCTGGACTATGGCGGCTCGAGCAAGGAGCTCGGCAAGAATGTCGGCGATGATTTCCGCGAGGGCAAGGTGACGCTGCCGGTGATCCTCGCTTACCGGCGCGGCACCAAGGCCGAGCGCACCTTCTGGAAGCGCGCCATCGAGGACAACGTCGCCGACGATGCCGGGCTTGAAAAGGCCATCGGCCTGATGGCCCGCCACGGCGCCATCGCCGACACGATCGGCCGCGCCCGTCATTTCGGCGAGATCGCCCGCGACGCGCTGGCGCCGCTGGAGGCGACGCCGCAGAAGTCGGCCTTGATCGACGTCATCGATTTCTGCATCAGCCGCGTCAGCTGAGTCACTTGCGTTCGCTTGTTGAGGGATAGGTCCAAAACGTCCGCAGCTTAAGTCTGCTGGACTCGTTTGAGAGAATCCAGGAGACGGCTACCTGCCCCCACAATTTTTGAGAGAACTTTAATCTGCTCTCGGCAAGCGATATTGTCCGTTGGCATAGGATAATTAATTTGATGGTCAACTTCGCCCCAAATTTCCTCGAACAAAGTTCGCACCTGAACCTCGCAACATAGAGGTGAGTCGGCGCGGGGACGTATCAAATAATGTACGCTGGTGTAAGATGTGGATTTTTCTGAGACATCGAGGTCAAAATTGTTGAAGAATATGACCGCCTCAGGATCCCAAGTGTATGCTTTTGGCCTTTCTGCAAAAATCCAGTCGCCATCGGTTACTTTTTTTCGGATTACTGCGTCAATATCAGCGAAATTTTCTTGAAATAAGTGCAGTATTCTAACTCCGGCCAGATCTGTAATGAAAGAGAAAAGATTGTCTGCCGTAACGGTCTTTCCCATTGCTATTTTGCGCTTGATTTTTTCACGCAAATGGTCATTGTCTTTTAGGCGACTCTTGTAAGAGTGTACGATCCGGTGGCCGGTTCTTATTAAATCGGGGTGCTCGCCGATATATTTAACGACACCTTCCATAAAAATGCCAAGGTCGTGCTTAACCCTCTCGTATTGCGCAATTATTGCGTCATGCTGGCTATCCACCTGCTGAGCAGTGTCGGTCATAATTTTGCGACTCTCAGCAAGAAGTCGGACGCAAAGGTGGTGTAGGCACCCTTGGTGGCGCGATATGTACCTTGGTTTCCGCCTATTGTGCTGCGATCCCCTGGCTCGATTGCTGTGGAATCAGGAAGGAGCCACATTGGCAGATGATATTTTTGCGACATACTAGGCAAAGTATTGTGGCTGTGGATGACAGAGTTTCCACCCATAGAGCCGCTTAGAATTTCGCTAAATGGAAGCGCGTTTTCGGGGTCGATAAATTTGGCGATAGTTTCCGGTATCTGCCGAGCATAATTGTAATGCGCTGTCGCGAGGTCAAGGTCGTTACCCAAACCTGAATATCGTTTTGCGTTATAAATTGTGTAACCGATCAGCTTAACGAATTTCTCGGGAAATTGAGATCGCTTAACGTCCGAAAGGAGGTGGAAAATACTATCAAACTGCTTTCGCCAAGTGTGGAGTGCGCTTCCAATATTCCGAATGCCATAAACAGAGAATAGATCGGGTGAGCATGGGATGAGGAAACCGTCTGCCAATGTTAGCAGGTGACGATTCAAAGCCCCAAGACTCGGTGATGTATCAAATATAACGAGATCGTATCCGTACAAGGCGGCATACTCGTATGCTAGCTGACGAACCCGCGTACCTGTACGGATCGATAGCGGGTCACCTTGATAGATACCACTCCAACGTTCGCCGATCTTCGCTTCAAAGAGGTGAAGCGTTAGACGTCCAGGTATAAGATGAACTCTCCCATTCAAGGCAATCGGAGGTGGCAAAAAGTCGAGCTCGGCTGTGCCGTCTTCGGTAGGTTTTAGGTCAAAATGAATTGATCTCGGTTGTTTAAGGAGTGTCTCAAAATCAGCAATAGACATTTTTGATCGAGCTGCCGCGAAATCATCCACGAAATCATCTTCGGCCACCCAGATGTCGTGAATGGTTTCCATGGGTAGTGAAAAAATCGTCAGGTTGCACTGTGGATCAAGGTCAATTAACAAGACCTTCTTACCCAACTCTCCGAGGGCGTGAGCTAGATGATAGGTCAAGGTGGTCTTTCCCACGCCTCCCTTATTGTTGAAAATAGTTACTATGCTAGGTTTCATTCGCCTGCCCCCGTTTCCGCCTGAACAATAGCGATTTTTTCTGTTTATCCAATCGGCATTTCGGGTGGTTTCGTAAGTTTCTGATCATAAAATTGGAAGTCGTGGTCGACGTCATCGTTTGGGGGCAGGCTTGTGAATCCCGCGCCGGCCGTCTCGACAAACGGCGGTCCGGCAAATTATCTATAAAATATGGCCAGCAAAGAAGACACGATCGCCGTCCGCATCAGCAAGGAACTGGCGGACCGTATCATTTCGGGCGCGATCGAGCCCGGCTCGCGGCTGCGCCAGGACCATGTCGCCGAGGAATTCAACACCAGTCATGTCCCGGTGCGCGAGGCCTTCCGGCGCCTGGAGGCTCAAGGGTTGGCGATCGGCGAGCCGCGCCGCGGCGTGCGCGTCGCTTCCTTCGATCTCGGCGAGGTCAGGGAGGTGGCCGAGATGCGGGCGGCGCTCGAAGTGCTGGCGCTGCGCCATGCCGCGCCGCATCTGACGGCGTCGATCCTCGACCAGGCCGAGGAGGCGACTAAGGCCGGCGACAAATCCCGCGACGTGCGCTCCTGGGAAGAGGCCAATCGCACCTTCCATCGGCTGATCCTGGCGCCCTGCAACATGCCGCGCCTGCTCTCCACCATCGACGACCTGCACGCCGCGAGCGCGCGCTTCCTTTTCGCGGCCTGGCGCTCGGAATGGGAAACCCGCACCGACCAGGATCACCGGGCGATCCTGAGCGCGCTGAGGCAAGGCAACACCGAATCGGCCGCCGCGACGCTCGGGCGGCACGTGCAATGGATCGGCCAGAAGCCGGTCAAGACCGCTTCCGGCAAGACCCGCGACGCCTTCGCCATCGTGGGGTAGGTTTGGCGGTTGGGTCTAGGCCTCTCAGCCTCGTCATTCTAGGGCGGAGTAAGGAGCGGAGCGACGCGCGCAGACCCTGGAATCCATTCCGTGACCTATGAACTTCGAGGCGATCCAGACAATGGCACCGGTGCGCCGGCGTAGACAGTCGCCTTCTGCACCGCTGCATTCTTCGACCCGCGTAACGGAATGGATTCCAGGGTCTGCGCGCGTCGCTTCGCTCCTTACTCCGCCCTGGAATGACGAATTCGAGAGCAGGCGCTTGCCATTCGTTTCAAAATATGGATTCGATAATAGATGGAGTCAAAAAATTATCTATAATTTCAAGGGAACATCACCGTGACCAACGCAGCCATTTCGACCCAAAACCCCTCCTTCAGCCCATTGCGGCTGCACAGCCGTTCGCTCGCCTGGCAGATCGGCGCGGTGATCCTTGGTTCGCTGTTCCTGGCGCTGTCGTCCTATATCGAGGTGCCGATGGTGCCGGTTCCGGTCACCATGCAGACCTTCGCCGTCACGCTGGTCGGCGCGCTTTATGGTTGGCGCTTCGGTGCGCTGACCATCGCCGCTTGGCTCGTCGAGGGCGCCGCCGGTTTTCCGGTTCTTGCAGGCGGCGCCGCTGGCATACAGCATTTTGTTGGCCCGACCGGCGGCTATCTCTTCGCCTTTCCGGTCGTCGGCGCTGTCGTCGGCTGGCTGGCCGAACGCGGCTGGAACGGCAACCGCGTCATGCTTGCCTTCGCTGCCATGCTCATGGGCAACCTGCTTTGCCTGGTTCTCGGCACCGCCTGGCTTGCCGTCATGATCGGCACTGAAAAGGCCATCACCTTCGGCTTCGTGCCCTTTATCGTCGGCGGCCTGCTCAAGTCGGCGCTGGGCGCGGCGACGCTGAAGCTCTTTTCCACCTATCGTGCGGAGCAAGGCGACCGCTCGTCCGGGACGCGATGACCATCAAGCTGCGCGCCCATCATCTGCTCTGCCTGCTGACCTATGTCGGCAAGGGCTATTCGCCAGCCTTCACCGCCAATTACGACAAGGTAGTGAAGCGGCTGGGCGAGGGCGAGGGTGTTGTGATCGTTGCCGGTCCGGACGACGTCTGCGCCCCACTGCTCGGCGAGCCGGAGCCGCATTGCCTGCGCGAGAGCGCCGCCGAGCGGGATCGGATGGCGGCGCGCGATGTCGGCGCTCTCCTAGGGCGGCCGATCAAGGCCGGAGACCGGTTGGTGCTGAACGCCGCCAGCCTGGCGGAGATGCGCAAGGCCTTTTCCGCCGGCCTGACGCGCCAGGCGTGCTCCGGCTGCGAATGGTTCGGCCTGTGCGATACGGTTGCCGCCAGCGGATTCAGCGATACCTATCTGTAGGCAATCCGATGCCGCATATGGGCATCCCGGGCCTCCGCGCGGGATTTTCGCTGGCGCGGCATCGTTTTTTAAGCCGGATGATTGCATTGTGATTCGCTCGGCAATTGAAGCCTGACCCCAAAAAGGCCATGCTTTGACCGGAAAAGAGCGAGTCTATGGGCGGTCCGCCAAGGGCGGGATCGCATCTGGCTGAAAGGGATACGATGCGGCAAGGACGTGCGCGCTGGCTGACGAAGCTGGCATTTTTGACCGGTGTGGCGCTTTGGGTGCTGCCGGTCCAGGCCAAGGAAGAGGCCCGACCGCTCCAGATCACGTCTTTCTCGGGCGCCTATCTCGCGGCTCATATCGCCGAAAGCGACAACGATCTCAACGATGCGATCGCCTATTACAAGCAGGCGCTGGCCTTTGCGCCGAACGACAAGGAATTGCAGCAGAGCCTGATGCTGGCTCTGGTCGCGCAAGGCCGCTTCGAGGAATCGCTCGTCTATGCCGACAAGCTGAAGGAAGTGCCGGACGTCGAGCGCTTCTCGCGCCTGGCTCTGGCCATCGATTCCTTCCACAAGAAGGACTACGCCAAGGCGCAGTACTGGCTGAAGCTCTCGCTGGAATCCGATCTCGACCGGCTGCTCTCGGGCGTCATGGACGGCTGGGCCAAGGAAGGTGCCGGCAACGCGTCCGAGGCCATGGATTCCATCGACAAGCTCAAGGGCCCGGACTGGTTCGGCCTGTTCAAATCGTTCCACCGCGCGCTGATCGCCGATGCCGCCGGCCTGAACGACAAGGCCGAGGAACTCTACGCCGCCACCATGGCCGATACTGCGGCCGGCGGCTCCGCGCCCGAAACCTGGATGCGCAACGCCCAGGCCTATGCCTCGTTCCTGGTCCGCAAGGGCGACAAGTCGAAGGCGCTGGCGGTGTTGAACCAGGCCGAGGCCTTCGCGCCGGGCAAGCTCGAAATCACCACGCTGCGCGACCGCATCAGCAAGGGCGACAAGATCGAGCCGCTCGTCGCCGGTCCGGCCGGCGGCGCATCCGAAATCCTGCTCGACCTTGCCACCGCGCTCAACCGCGGCGGCGGCGAGCCTTTCGTGCGGCTCTATCTGCAATATGCCCTGGCGCTGAAGCCGGACAGCGACGCAGCCCTTGTGCAGCTTGCCGCCGTGGCCGAGCAGCTCAAGGACGGCGAAGGCGCCGTCTCGCTCTACCGCCGCATTCCGGCGTCCTCGCCGCTGAAGGAGCTCTCCGACCTGCAGATCGGCCTCAACCTTGCCGATCTCGACAAGCATGACGAGGCGATTTCGCATCTCAAGGCCTATCTCGAAAGGCACCCGGACGACATGCGCGCCTATCTGGCGCTTGGCGGCGTCTATGGCTCGAAGGAAGATTTCCGCTCGGCCGCCAGTCTCTACGACAAGGCTGTCGAGCAGCTGAAGACGCCGACCGCCGCCAACTGGAACATCTTCTACCAGCGCGGCATCGCCTATGAGCGGCTGAAGGAATGGCCGAAGGCGGAACCCAATTTCCGTAAGGCGCTGGAGCTGCAGCCCGACCAGCCGCAGGTCATGAACTATCTCGGCTATTCCTGGGTCGACATGAACATGAACCTCAAGGAAGGCCTGGCGATGATCCAGAAGGCCGTGGACCTGCGGCCGAACGACGGCTACATCGTCGATTCGCTGGGCTGGGCCTATTACCGCATGGGCCGCTTCGACGACGCCGTGCGCGAGATGGAACGCGCCGTCTCGCTGAAGCCGGAGGATCCGGTCCTCAACGACCATCTCGGCGATGCCTACTGGCGCGTCGGCCGCAAGCTCGAGGCCACCTACCAGTGGACGCAGGCACGCGACCTGAAGCCCGATCCGGATGTGCTCGCCACCTTGCAGCAGAAGCTGCTCAAGGGCCTGCCGCCGATCGAATCCAACACCGCGCAGGAAACGCCCAAGGTGAAGCCGGACCCGACGCCCGCGCCGAAAGGCTGAGCCTTTCGCCAGCGTTCAAGAAAACGGGGCCCGTCGAGCCCCGTTTTCGTTTCGGCTCGGCGTCTGCTTAAGGTCGGTCCGGCGCCCGTTCCCTGGTAGAGAAATCTTGACGGGTAGACTGTGTTTGCGTTGGCAGGCGGCATGCGTTGAAGATTGGCCGAAATGCCCGCCCCGTCGTCATCCACGGGCGGAGCAAGGAGCGCAGCGACGCGCGCAGACCCGAGGATCCATTCCGTGATTTCTGAGCGCTGCTGCGGTGCAGAATTCTGCTCCGCTGCACTCTTTGATTAGGGTCACGGAATGGATTCCAGGGTCTCCGCGACGCCGCTTCGCGGCTGCTCCGCCCTGGAATGACGAAGTTGAGAGGGTTCCGCCAATTTTCAGCGTTTGTGCCGATTTTCATGGAATGAACGGTGACGATCTTGCCGCCGACGAACGGCGGCCTTTCAAATCGCTGTCGAGGAAATCCCTGTGTCGAGGAAACTAGAACATCTTTCTGTAGACGACGAACCCCGACTTCTCGCCGACCTTGTCGTAGAGCTGCATGGCCGCGCGGTTCGTTTCATGCGTCAGCCAGTAGACGCGGTTCGCGCCCGCTTGCCTGGCGCGTTCGTAGACGCCTTCGATCAGCGCCCGGCCGATACCCTGGCCGCGCGCGGCCTCGCTGGTGAAGAGATCCTGCAGATAGCAGCTCGGCGCGATCGATGTGGTCGAGCGATGATAGAGATAGTGAACGAGGCCGAGAAGCTTGCCCTCCTGCTCGGCCACCAGCGCATGCACCGGCTCATAGGCATCGAAGAAACGCGACCATGTCATCTGCGTGATCTCGCCGGCAAGCGCCGTCGGCCCGGAGCGTCCGTAGAACGCGTTGTAGCCGTCCCAGAGCGGCAGCCACTGCTCGAAATCCTGCCTTGTGACGGGTCGTATGGTGGGTTGACCGGACATGGCTGAACCTTCTTTGTTGGAGATGGGGCTGGAGCAAAGGATTGCCGCCGCCCGCCGGCAATGGGCCAGCCGGTCGCAAAGCGTTCAACCTCGCCGGGCGCGAGCCACCGCCTTGACGCTTGCCGGCCCGGCAACTAGGGAAGCGACATCCCGCGCTTTCCGAGGCCGCCGTGACCATCGAGATTCCTGCCCATATGCATCCCAGCCGCTCCTTCCAGGGGCTGATCCTGACCTTGCACAATTACTGGGCGGACTATGGTTGCCTCATCCTGCAGCCCTACGACATGGAAGTCGGCGCCGGCACCTTCCATCCGGCGACCACCTTGCGCGCGCTGGGTCCGTTGCGCTGGAACGCGGCCTATGTGCAGCCCTCGCGCCGGCCGAAGGATGGCCGCTACGGCGAAAACCCGAACCGCCTGCAGCATTATTACCAATACCAGGTGATCCTGAAGCCAAATCCACCGAACCTGCAGGAACTCTATCTCGGCTCGCTGGAAGCAATCGGCGTCGACCCGCTGCTGCACGACATTCGCTTCGTCGAGGACGACTGGGAAAGCCCGACGCTGGGCGCCTGGGGGCTCGGCTGGGAGTGCTGGTGCGACGGCATGGAAGTCTCGCAGTTCACCTATTTCCAGCAGGTCTGCGGCATCGAATGCGCACCGGTGGCGGGCGAGCTGACCTACGGCCTGGAACGGCTCGCCATGTATGTGCAGGGTGTCGACAATGTCTACGACCTGAACTTCAACGGCCGCGAGGGGGCCGAAAAGGTCACTTATGGCGACGTCTTCCTGCAGGCCGAGCAGGAATATTCGCGCCACAATTTCGAATTCGCCAACACCGCGATGCTGCTGAGGCATTTCGAGGACGCCGAGGCCGAGTGCAAGGCGCTGCTCGATGCCGGCACGCCCAAGCCAAGCGACAATCTGGCGATGCATCGCATGGTCTTCCCGGCCTACGACCAGTGCATCAAGGCAAGCCATGTCTTCAATCTGCTCGACGCGCGCGGCGTGATCTCGGTCACCGAGCGCCAGAGCTACATCCTGCGCGTGCGCAATCTGGCCAAGGCTTGCGGCGAAGCGTTCCTCAAGACGCGGGCGGGCGGGCTGGCGGCGGCAGCTTAAGCCGATACGGCTTTCGCGGTCTCGGTGGCGGCGCCGGCCGGCAACACGATCTGCGCCGCTGCGCCGTCGATCGTACGCATGGCCTGCCTGATCCCCGGCATCGTGATCGTGCCATGCGCCTGGGCGGCGAAGCAGGCGCTGAGCGCCAGGATCTGCAGGGTTCTCGATGCCGTCTTCATCGCCGTTCAGCCAATAGGTCTCTGCCTGAGCGTTTGTCGCTTCAGCGCAGCGTTCGGTTCATGGGAAGTTCTGCTCCAAGGACGGGCTGCCTGGCGCCAACCCGACAGTGGGTCGAAAAATTCCGTGAAATCGCTTGAAGAGGCGATCTGCTTGCGGGGTGACAGCGGCCGGCCAAGTTGCTATTTCCCGCCCATTCGTTACGGCGCCTCGCGCCGACCCTCTCCATCACGGGGAGGGTGGGGAGCTTAACTATGCCCGACCTGCTCTTGGAACTCCGCTCGGAAGAGATTCCCGCCCGCATGCAGCGCAAGGCGGCCGGCGACCTCAGGAAGTTGCTGACCGACGGTCTGGTCGAGGCAGGGCTGACCTATGAGGCGGCGCGCGAATATTGGACGCCGCGGCGCCTGGCCCTCGACATCCGTGGCCTGACCGCGCGCTCGAAGGACATCCGCGAGGAGATCAAGGGTCCTTCGACCACGGCGCCCGAGCAGGCGGTGCAGGGTTTTCTTCGCAAGGCCGGCCTGTCGTCGATCGCCGAGGCGCATGTCCATTCCGACCCCAAGAAGGGCGACTTCTACGTCGCCCACATCACGAAGCCGGGCAGGGCGGCCGAAGAGATCATCGCCGAGCTGGTGCCGGGCATCATCCGCGCCTTCCCTTGGCCGAAATCGATGCGCTGGGGGCCGGCCTCGGCCAAGCCCGGTTCGCTGCGCTGGGTGCGGCCGCTGCAGTCGATCGTCTGCACCTTCGGCCCGGAGACCGAGGAGCCGGCGGTTGTCGATTTCGAGATCGACGGCATCCGCGCCGGCAACATCACCTATGGCCATCGCTTCCACGCGCCGGGCGCGATCACCGTGCGCCGCTTCGACGACTATGTGGCGAAGCTCGAGGCGGCCAAGGTCGTGCTCGACGCCGACCGGCGCAAGGAGATCATCCTGGCCGATGCCCGCAACATCGCCTTCGCCAACGGCCTCGACCTGGTCGAGGACGAGGGCCTGCTGGAGGAAGTCTCCGGCCTAGTGGAATGGCCGGTCGTGCTGATGGGCGAGTTCGAGCAGGATTTCCTCACCATTCCGGGCGAGGTCATCCGCCTCACTATCCGCGCCAACCAGAAGTGTTTCGTGACGTCGCCAATCTCCCCCTTGGAGGGGGAGATGTCGGCGAAGCCGACTGAGGGGACTCAGCGCGAGGCCCCCCTCTCTGCCCTGCCGGGCATCTCCCCCTCAAGGGGGGAGATTGGCCAATCGCCGCTTTCGAACCGCTTCGTGCTGGTCGCCAACATCGAGGCGAGCGACGGCGGCAAGGAGATCGCCTACGGCAACGGCAAGGTGGTGCGCGCGCGCTTGTCCGACGCGCTCTATTTTTGGCGGACCGATCAGGGCGACCTGCCCGATCTCGACCAGCTGGCGGAGTCGGCGACGAGGTTCGACCTGGATTTGAAGAAGCCGCTCGACCAGCGCATGGCGCGGCTCGACCACCTCAACGTCACTTTCCACGCCAAGCTGGGCACGCAAGGCGCGCGCGTTGAGCGTATCAAGCGGTTGGCTGAGGAACTGGCACCTGTCGTCGGAGCCGATAGCGCTTTGGTCGCCCGCGCGTCGGTGCTCGCCAAGGCCGATCTACAGACCGAGGTGGTAGGCGAATTCCCCGAGCTTCAGGGCGCCATGGGCCGCAAATACGCGCTGCTGCAGGGCGAGCACCCGTCGGTCTCGGCGGCCGCCGAGGAGCACTACAAACCGCAAGGCCCATCCGACCGCGTGCCGACCGATCCGGTCTCGGTTGCCGTCGCGCTTGCCGACAAGCTCGACACGCTGACCGGCTTCTGGGCGATCGACGAGAAGCCTACGGGCAGCAAGGATCCGTTCGCGCTGCGACGTGCGGCGCTTGGCCTGGTCAGGATACTCATCGAGAACCGTATTCGTCTGGCGCTGACGTCTGTTTTCGCCAAGGCCCTTGCAAACTTCAAAGGCGGCGCGGATCAGTCGTCCGATCTCCTCGCCTTCTTCCACGACCGTTTGAAAGTCTATCTGCGTGAAAGCGGTGCGCGGCATGACCTGATCGATGCCGTGCTGTCGGCGGGTTCGCGCCCAATCTCCCCCCTTGTGGGGGAGATGTCGGCGCAGCCGACAGAGGGGGGCGCTGTCCCGCCGGCCCCTCATTCTGTCGCGCCCCCCTCTGCCCTGCCGGGCATCTCCCCCACAAGGGGGGAGATCGGCCAATCGCCGAACGACGACCTGCTGCAGATCGTGCGCCGCGTCGAGGCGCTGGGCTCCTTGCTCGACACCGAGGAGGGCAAGAACCTGCTTGCCGGCACCAAGCGCGCCGCCAACATCCTGGCCGCCGAGGAGAAGAAGAAAACGGCAATCGCCGAGGCTGTTGAGCCGGCGCTGTTCCGCGAGGAGGCGGAAAAGAAGCTGTTTGCCTCTGTGAATCAGGCAGAGAAGGAAGCCGGCGAAGCAATTCAAAACGAAGATTTTTCTGCCGCCATGCTGGCGCTTAGCGTGTTGCGCGAACCGGTTGATTCATTCTTTGAGCGTGTTCTCGTGAATGATGAGGACCAGGCTGTGCGCGCCAACCGTCTGGCGCTGCTCGCCCGCATCCGCGCCGCCACAGATCAGGTCGCGGATTTTTCAAAAATCGTCGGCTGACGGCTCGGAAAACCGCACATTCGAGCCTGCCCGCATCCGCTAGGATGCCGGCAGGCTTGAACAATTCGGCGCCCGAAATTTAATGCGCCGGAGCCGGCTTACAGTCATATGACGATGACCTCCGCATGGGACAAAGGTGCATGTCGTCCAGAAGCGCTGAGCGGTTCTGGGGCAACGACATGCATCAACCAAAGACTTAAGGCGCGTTGCCCGGGATCGTTTCGCGGGGCGCGCCGTAAGACATTCCCCAAACACGGAGGCATGCCATGAATTCCGTTGACGATATCGACCTGATTGAAGAGACCCCGGCCGCCGCCGAGGCGATCGAATCCGCTTCCGAAAACCTCCTCGACCACGCCGCCGCCGCGGCGGTCGAAGCCGCCGATCCGTCCGAAGACGACGAGGAAGACGGCGACGAGGAAACCACTGCCTCGGCCGACGACGAGTCGGATGATGAAGATGAAGGCGACGAAGACGGCGACGACGAAGACGAAGACGCCGACGAAGAAGCCAAAGCCTCGGGCGACGATGAGTCCGACGACGAGGATGAAGATGGCGACGAGGATGAAGACGAGTCCGATGATGACGACAAGTCCGACGATAAGGACAAGGAAGAAGCGGCCTGAGCCGTCTCCTCTCGTCTGAAGTATGAGGGCGGCGCGTCGCGCGTCGCCCTTTTTCGTCTGTGCGGCTCTTGTCAATCTTCCAGGAAAGATTGACCCGTCAATCCTCCACTATGCTGACCCGCACGCTGTCCGGATAGACGTCGACCTCGACCAATGGCTCGCCATTGACGATGGCGCGCTTTGTGGCGCTGCTCATGGCGCCGCCGCGTTCCAGCATGCGCTGCAGGTCGGCGCGCGAGCCGTCGCTGCGGAACCAGGAATCACCCTGGTCGTCGCTGTCGTGCCGGTGGAATTTGTGCCAGTTGGCGCGGTCCTGCCGCACCATCTGCGCCGCGCTGCCGAGCGGGTAGCCATCGCTGGCGCGGTGATCGCGGTCGGAAATCCGCGCCGTGTAAGAGCCAAGCATGTCGTCGGCCCGTGCCGTACCCGCGCCCAGTGTCGTCGCCGCCAACAGCGCGGCAACGGCCATTGCTTTCGAAACAGTCATGAATCCCCCTTTTGAAACGCCGCCGCATCATGCCCGATCCCGATGACGGGAATCGGACAGGCTAAGCGCCTAGCATACCAAGGCCGGACCCAGTGTGATCTACATCGCCTTGCCGACGCGCGGCACTGACCCTTGCGGCTGCGCGCCGCCCGACGCATTGGCCGTCGCGGCCGGCTGGCTGCCGGCTGCGCCGTTGCCGTTTGAAGCGGACGCGGTGCCGTTCGCGGGCGTTGCCGGCGTGGTGGCGTTTGCCGGCGCGGCGGCGGTTGTTGTTGCCGGTGCTGTGGGCTTGGCCGCGGGCGTTTCGAAAGCGCCGCCGACAATGCCGCCGCGAATGATCATCGGGGCCTGCTGATGCCCTGACTTCGCGGGGATTGCCGCGACCTTCTCGTCGGTGACGGCGGGGATAGGATCGCCAAGCGCTATAATCGACGGCGTCGAGGCCGCGGACAGCTTGGTCGGTTCGATCGCATTCAGCTTGACGATCGACGGCGCCGACGTCGAGGGTCCGACCACGACGATCGACGAGGCATGTGCCGCGCCGTGCATCGCCAAAAGGCTGATCCCGAACGCTCCAAGCAAACGCATCACAAATACTCCCAAGCCCGCAACCGCATCAAACCCGCACCATAGCGCCGGCACATTGAAGCCGGCTTGCGCGGAAACTTAACATTTTAGGGATTGATAAATCGCCAATGCCCGCACTTGCCCGATGCAAGCGGCCGTATTACGGGACCGGCATGTTCAGGACTGGTGGCAAATTTGGCTGAGATACTGGCGGTCGGCGAGGCTATGGAGCAGGCTCTGGCGCTGCTTGAAGGCGGCGACGTCGTCGCCATTCCGACCGAGACGGTTTACGGCCTGGCCGGCGATGCCACCAACGGCGTTGCCGTGGCGCGTATCTTCGAGGCCAAGGGCCGGCCGCGCTTCAACCCGCTGATCGCCCATATCGCCGATCGCGCGATGGCGGACCGTATCGCCGGCTTCGATCCGCTCTCGGCAAAACTGGCCGAAGCCTTCTGGCCCGGCCCGCTGACGCTGGTGTTGCCGCAACGTGCCGGCAACGGCATCCACCCGCTCGTCACCGCGGGGCTGGACACCATCGCGCTGCGCATGCCGCGCGGGTTCGGCGGCGAGCTCATCGCCCGGCTCGGCAGGCCGCTCGCAGCCCCGAGCGCCAATTCTTCCGGGAAAATCAGCGGCACGACAGCGCAGGCGGTCGCCGCCGATCTCGGCGACAGGATCAGGCTGGTCGTCGATGGCGGCGCGACGCCCGTTGGCCTGGAATCGACCATTCTCAAGGTTGAGAACGGCAAATTGCGCCTGCTGCGGCCCGGCGGCATCGGCGCCGAGGAGATCGAGGCGGTGGCCGGCGCGAAATTGTCGCGCGGCGCCAGCGGCATCGAGGCGCCGGGCATGCTTGCCTCGCATTACGCGCCGGGCGCCGCGATGCGGCTCAATGTCCAAGATATAGCCGAGGGTGAGGCGTTGCTTGCGTTCGGCCGCAACCGCGCCGAGGGCTGGGAACAGGCCGTTGCGCTGCGCAATCTGTCCGAAGCGGGCGATCTACGCGAGGCGGCAAGCAATCTGTTCGCCTTCATGCAGGCGCTCGACCGCGTCGGCGCCGCGACCATCGCCGTTGAGCCGATCCCGTTCGAGGGGCTGGGCGAGGCGATCAACGACCGGCTTGCCCGCGCCGCCGCGCCGCGTGACAAGACCGGCTGAGCCTATCTCTTTGTTTTGACGCAATTCCGGACGGAAAACCGCTTCACACTTTTCCTGGAATTGCTCTAGGTTCAGTCTCATGAACGATCAGCCCTTGGACCTCGATCCCGCCCTCATCGACCGCTTCGCGGCAATCGTCGGCGACAAATATGCGTTGCGCGAGCAGGCCGACATCGCGCCTTACATCACCGAGCGGCGCGGCCTTTGGCACGGCCGGACATCGCTGGTGCTGCGCCCCAGCGGCGTCGAGGAAGTGAGCCGCATCATGCGGCTGGCAACCGAGACCGGAACCCCGATCGTGCCGCAAAGCGGCAACACCGGGCTGGTCGGCGCCCAGGTGCCGGATAGATCCGGTCGCGACATCGTGCTGTCGCTGTCCAGGCTGAACCGCATCCGCGAGATCGATGTCCTGTCGAATACGGTGACGGCAGAGGCCGGCGTCATCCTGCAGACGCTGCAGGAAGCGGCCGACGCCGCCGACCGGCTGTTTCCGCTGTCGCTCGGCGCGCAAGGCTCCTGCCAGATCGGCGGCAATCTCTCCTCCAATGCCGGCGGCACGGGCGTGCTTGCCTATGGCAATGCGCGCGAGCTCTGCCTCGGCGTCGAGGTGGTGCTGCCGACCGGCGAGGTGTTCGACGACCTGCGTAAATTGAAGAAGGACAACACCGGCTACGATCTGAAGAACCTTTTCATTGGCGCCGAAGGCACGCTCGGCATCATCACTGCCGCGGTGCTGAAATTGTTCCCGAAGCCGAAGGGCAGGGAGGTCGCCTTTGCCGGCCTGCCGTCGTCGCCGAAAGACGCGCTTTCGCTGTTCACCCTGGCGATGGACCGCGCCGGCGCATCGCTGACCGCTTTCGAGCTGATCGGCAAAAGGCCATACGATTTCACGCTCAGGCACGGGCAAGGCATCACCCGGCCGCTGGCCGGCGACTGGCCGTGGTATGTGCTGATGCAGATTTCGTCCGGCCGCTCCGAAGAGGACGGCAAAGCGTTGATAGAAGAGATCCTGGCAGAGGCTCTCGAGCAGGGCATCGTTGGCGACGCGGTGGTGTCGGCAAGTCTTGCCCAGAGCGACGCTTTCTGGAATTTCCGCGAGACGTTGCCCGAATCCCAGAAGCCGGAGGGCGCTTCGATCAAGCACGACATCTCGGTGCCGATCGCTTCGATCCCCGAGTTCATCGAAAAGGCGGCCGGCGCGGTGGAGGGGGTCTGCCCCGGCGCGCGCGTCGTCTGCTTCGGCCACATGGGCGACGGCAATCTCCACTACAACATCTCGCGTCCCATGGATTGGCAGGATGAAGCATTCCTCGACCTCTACCACCCCATGAACAAGGCCGTGCACGATGTCGTGCGGTCCTTGCACGGCTCGATCTCGGCAGAGCACGGCATCGGCCAATTGAAGCGCGACGAGCTGATCGCCACGGCCCCGCCGATGGCGATCGACCTGATGCGCCGCGTGAAAGCGGCCTTCGATCCGGCCGGCATCATGAATCCCGGTAAGGTTATCTGATCCTCACCACATCGGGCGCCGGTCGCATTCCGATAACCATCGGCTCAGATCAGCAAAATTTAACCGACTTTCTTAAGCGCGCCGGTAAGAAGCGAGCGCTAATGTTTCTTCCCATAACGAGGCCGGAAAAACCGGCCCTGAGAGAACCGGAAAACGGCCCTCAGGACTAACAGGGAAGACATCGATGAACACTGGACTGAAGCCAGTCTGGGCCGGGCGCAACATGCGTCTCGACCCGTTTCGCCTGCCGCAGATGGTGAGCTATGCCACCCGCGACGACTATGGCGATGTCACCTTCACCATCGACCAGCGCGGCGCCGTCATCCGCCGTGTGCTGGAGATGAGCGGCGTGCCGGCGATCATCGCGTTGCCCGCCAAGGCGTTCCGCGGCGTTGCCGCGCGCGCCATGGAGGATCCGGACGGCAATGTCACCGTGACGCTCGAGCTTCTGCACAATGATCCGATGCTGTCGGTGCCGCTTCTGGTCGCCGACGACCTCGACGACGTCGCCGCCGACTGGCGCGCCTGGGCCGACGCCTATCGCCTGCCGATGCTGCTGATCGAGGCCGACGGCATTGCCCGCACCCTGGAAGAATCGCTCGGCGCCGCCATCAAGGCGCTGCCGCCGCAGGAGCGCCGCAAGGGCCGCGTCTCCACCACGCGCCGCCCGCGCTTCCTCGCCCGCCGCAAGGCCGGCAATCTGGGCTTGAGGCTGGTCATCGACGGCCAGGAGATTATCGCAAGGGAGTAGCTCGGTTTTTCCTTCTCCCCTTGTGGGAGAAGGTGGATCGGCGCGCAGCGCCGAGACGGATGAGGGGTGTTCCAGCGGAGTGAGACGCTGGTGTCCTCTGGAACACCCCTCATCCGTCGCCTTCGGCGACACCTTCTCCCACAAGGGGAGAAGGGAGAGGCCTACACCAGCGGCTTCAGCCAAATCCATACCGAACCGCCGATCAGGCCGAGGAAGATCAGCCAGCCGACCTGGTTGTTCGACTTGAACAGTTTCAGGCACTGGTCCGGATTGTTGATGTCGAGCCGGACGATCTGGCGCGCCATATGCGCGCCGGCGGCGATCAGCCCGGCCAGCGCCACGATCGGCACCTGGGCGGATGCGAAGGCGATGGCGAAGCAGATCAGCGCGCCGCCGTAGAGTCCGGCCAGCCAGGTCTTTGTGTTGTCGCCGAACAGCCGCGCCGTCGAGCGCACACCGACGATGGCGTCGTCTTCCTTGTCCTGATGCGCGTAGATCGTATCGTAGCCGATCACCCACAGGATCGAGCCGATATAGAGCATGATCGCCGGATCATCGATGTCGCCGAACTCGACCGCCCAGCCCATCAGCGCGCCCCAGGAGAAGGCCAGCCCAAGCACCAATTGCGGCCAGTTGGTGATGCGCTTCATGAAGGGATAGACGGCGACGATCGCCAGCGAGGCGATGCCGAGCGGAATGGCGAAGCTGTTGAACTGCAACAGCACGGCCAAGCCCACCAGCGCCTGGATGATGACGAAAGCCCAGGCCTGGCGGCGTGTCACCTTGCCGGCGGGCAGCGGCCGCGAGCGGGTGCGCTCGACCTGGTTGTCGATGTCCTCGTCGGCGAGATCGTTATAGGCGCAGCCGGCGCCGCGCATGGCGACAGCGCCGATGAAGAACAGCAATAGATACCAAGGCGTCGGCAGCAGCGTAAGCAGCGGGAAG
>NZ_VFWS01000072.1:0-25443 GCF_006443065.1 Mesorhizobium sp. B1-1-5
CACTCCGCTGGAACACCCCTCATCCGTCTCGGCGCTGCGCGCCGATCCACCTTCTCCCACAAGGGGAGAAGGGGAAGACGCGCCACTCACCGTCCGCCAATAACCCCCACGAAAGCCTCGATCGCTCCACGCATCGCCCTTCGGTTCGCAGGGTCTGCCAAAATAGCCTCCACCTCTGCCGGCTTCTTGCCCAGCAGCGCGATCTCCAGCGCCGTCTCCTCGTACATCGCGAACGACATCGTCCGCATCACCTCGGCCAACGCGGCCCGCGCATAGAGCGAGCGGGGCGAGGCGTGGACCAGCATCGCCGGCTTGCCCACCGCCGCGTCGCGCGACACCAGCCAGTCGAGCGCGTTCTTCATGCCGCCGGGCACGCCATGCGCATATTCCGGGCAGGAGACGATGACGCCGTCTGCGCGGGTGATCATCTCGATCAGCTCGGCCGCTTTGGGCGGCGTGCGCTCGCCCTCGTCGTCGGGATTGAAGATCGGCAAGCGGCCGAGGCCATCGTAAACCTCGACGCGGCAGGCCGCGGGGGCATTGGTGGCCAATGCGGCAACCAGGGCCGAGTTGGTCGAGGCGGCGCGCAAGCTGCCCGATATGGCGATGATCTCGATCAAGGGAGAGCCGGACAAAGGATTGAGTCGTCCGGCAAGCCTACCACATGGTCTGGCGGTAATCGTGGTCCAGCTCGCGGTCGATCTCGCCGGCGCTTTCGCTGAGCGCCAGCTGGTCGCGGATGATCTGGCCGAGGGTCGGCAGGGTCGCGCGGTCGTACCAGGTCTCAGGCTTCCACAGATCGGAGCGCATGAAGGCCTTGGCGCAATGCATATAGGCGGCCTTGACCGTCACCACGATCACGCTCTGCGGCTCCTTGCCGTCGACGGCCAGGCGTTCGCGCAAGGTGGGATCGACGGTGATGCGGGCGTCGCCATTGACGCGCAGCGTCTCGTTCATGCCGGGGATGAGGAAAAGCAGTCCGACCGGTGGGTTGCGGATGATGTTTTCCAGCGTGTCCAGACGGTTGTTTCCGGGACGGTCGGGAATGGCGATGGTGGAGTTGTCGAGGATGGCGGCGAAGCCGGGCTTGTCGCCCTTGGGTGTGACGTCGGCATTGCCGGCGCCGTCGGAGGAGCCGATCAGCACGAAGGGGCTCTTGCCGATGAAGGAGCGGCAATGGCCGTCGAGGGCCTTGAGCTCCTTGCGGATCGAGCCGTCGGTCGGCGCGGGCGTCTTGTAGACCGTCCTCAGCTCGTCATGCGTGGTGAGGAATTCCATACCGCCCCCCTTTCTGACGCAATTCCGGACGGAGATTACGGCGAAGTCGCCGAACCCGACCGGCAGCCGCTTTTCCTGGAATTGCTCTAGTTTCCGGCCTTCTCATGCTTGGACTTTTCCTCCAGCGAGTGGCGCATGATCAGCGGCATCTGGCTGAAGGTGAACAGCAAGGTGATCGGGATGGTGCCCCAGACCTTGAAATAAAGCCAGGTCGCCTCGGAAAAGTTGCGCCACACGACCTCGTTGAGCACGGCGAGGAACAGGAAGAACAGGCCCCAGCGGAAGGTCAGCTTGCGCCAGCCCTCGGCATCGAGCTGGAAGGCGGAATCGAAGACGTAGCCGAGCAGCGACCGGCCGAACAGCAGCCCGCCGAGCAGCGTGACGCCGAACAGCGAATTGATGATCGTCGGCTTCATGAAGGCGAAGGTCTTGTCCTGCAGGTAAAGCGCCAGCGCGCCGAAGACGAACACGACGATCGCCGAGACCAGCGGCATCAGCGGCAGGCTGCGCGTCAGCAGCCAGGAGACGCTCAGCGAAAGCGCCGTCGCGGCCATGAAGAAGGCGGTGGCGATCAGGATCGGCTCGCCGAGATGGGCGAGCACCGGGAATTTCTCGGCCAGCCACTCGCCGCGGATGGTGGTGAAGAAGAACACCAGGCCAGGCCCAAGCTCGAGCAGGAACTTCAAGCCGGGGTTGATCGGCTTGCGGCGTGGATCGGACGGGTCGCGTTCGATGATATTCATAAAAGTCCTTCTTGCGCACGATCTGGCCGAAAAGCAGGCGGCCTTGCAAGATCGCGCCTTGTTCAAGCCACGCCGGCGATGGCTCTCGCGAATTCGCTGGCGGAAAACGGTTCAAGGTCGTCGACCTGCTCGCCGACGCCGATGAAATAGACCGGCAGCCGGTGCTTGGCGGCGATCGCCACCAGAATACCGCCGCGCGCCGTGCCGTCCAGCTTGGTCATCACCAGGCCGTTGACGCCGGCGACGTTGCGGAAGATCTCAACCTGGTTCAGCGCGTTCTGGCCGGTTGTGGCATCGACCGTCTGCAGCACCGTGTGCGGCGCTTCGGGATCGAGCTTGCCCAGCACGCGCACGATCTTCTCCAGCTCGGCCATCAGCTCGGTCTTGTTCTGCAGGCGCCCAGCCGTGTCGATGATCAGCACGTCGGAGCCCGCCTCCTTGGCCTTCTCGAATGCGTCATAGGCGAGGCCCGCCGCATCGGCGCCGAGCTTGGAGGCGACGACGGGGGATTTCGTGCGCTCGCCCCAGATCTTGAGCTGCTCGATCGCGGCGGCGCGGAACGTGTCGCCGGCGGCCAGCATCACCTTGAGGCCGCCATCGGTGAGCTTGGCGGCCAGTTTGCCGATGGTGGTGGTCTTGCCGGTGCCATTGACGCCGACGACCAGGACGACATGCGGCTTGTGGCTGAGGTCGAGCTCGAGCGGCCTGGCGACCGGCGCCAGCACCTTCTCCACCTCCGCCGCCATCACGGCGCGGACTTCCGAGTCCGAGACATCCTTGCCGTAGCGGCTGGAGGCAAGCGAATCGGTGACGCGCAGCGCGGTTTCCACGCCGAGATCGGCGCGGATCAGCACGTCCTCCAGGTCCTGCAGCGTGTCTTCGTCCAATTTGCGCTTGGTGAAGACGCCGGCGATGTTGCCGGTGAGCTCGCGCGATGAGCGGGCAAGCCCTTCGCGCATGCGCTGAAACCAGGAGCGCCGCGGCGCCGGCTCCGGCGCCTTCACCGGCTCGGCCTTCTGTTCGACCTTTTTTGAGACCGTTACCTTGCCGGCAGAGGGGGCGGGTGTCGGCGGCGGCGGCAAAGCCTCCGGCTCCGGTGCGATCTCGGCATGGATCGGCTGCAGCTCGACGGGCGCGGGCTGTCGAATAGGAGGCGCGATTTCCGCTACGGCTTCGGCGGATGGTTCCACAGAGGGCGGCGCCGCTGGTGGCACCTCGATGGGCGCCGGCGTTTCGACCGGGACTTCGGCAGGCGGCGTCGGCACTTCGACCGGTGGCTGCTCAGGCAGCGGTTCCGGACGCGAAGGCTCGATGTCCGGCTGAGTCGGCACAGGTGCGGGCACTTCCTGCGGAGCAGGTTCGGGTGCTGGCGCGGGTAAAGGCTCAGGTTGTGCCGGCGGCACTTCCTCGGGGGCAGGCGTCTCCGGCTTCTCGGGCGCCGGTTGCGGCTCTTCTTCCGGCTCGGGCTGAGGCAGCGGTTCCGGCTCGGCGGGAATGGTGGGTTCTGGCACCGGCGGGATGGATGGAGCGGGCTCCGGCTTCGGCTCTTCGGGGACCGGTTGAGGCTCAGCCTCCGGCTTCAGCGCCTCCAGCGCGTCCCATTTGATCGGCGGCAGCGTCTCGTCGACGCGCTCCTCGACGACTTCTTTCCTGCCGAACGAAAATATCTTCTTGAAGAAACCAGCCATGCGTCTCGCAGTTCTCAGGCGGCTTGCGCGGCAAGCGGGGCCGCAATCAGTCGGGCGCCGTCATGGCCGGCGACCATGGCGTCGACGATTTCGCCGGGCGCGCCGGCGTCGATCGCGGCCAGCGTAAAACCTTCGGTGCGGCCAAGCCCGTCGCGCTCGACCAGAATCGATTGCCGTGTGCCGGAGAGCGACGACAAGTGACGACGGTAGGCGGCCTCGCCGGCGACGCGCAGCCTCGCGGCGCGTGCCTTCACCACCTCACGGCGAACCTGCGGCATGCGCGCGGCCGGCGTGCCTTCGCGTGGCGAGAACGGAAAGACGTGGAGATGCGTCAGCCCGCATTCCTCGACTATTCTTTCCGAATTCTCGAACATCGCCTCGGTCTCGGTCGGAAAGCCGGCAATGATGTCGGCGCCGAAGACGACACCGGGACGCAGCTTGCGCACGTCCTCGCAGAAGCGGATCGACTGGTCGCGCAGATGGCGGCGCTTCATGCGCTTCAGGATCATGTCGTCGCCCGACTGCAGCGACAGATGCAGATGCGGCATCAGCCTCTGTTCAGTGGCGATGGCGTCGAGCAGGTCGTCGTCGGCCTCGATGGAATCGATCGAGGACAATCTCAGCCGCTTCACGTCGGGCACCTGGCGCAGGATGGTCTTCACCAGCTTTCCCAGCTTTGGCGCCCCCGGCAGGTCGGCGCCGAAACTGGTCATGTCGACGCCCGTCAAAACGATCTCGGCATAGCCGTTGCCGGCTATCCGCCTCACCTGCTCGACCACCGCGCCCATCGGCACGGAGCGCGAGTTGCCGCGGCCGTAAGGGATGATGCAGAAGGTGCAGCGATGGTCGCAGCCATTCTGCACCTGCACGAAGGCGCGCGCGCGGCCCTCGATGGCGTCGACCATGTGGCTTGCCGTCTCGCGCACCGAAAAGATGTCGTTGACGCGCGCCTTCTCGGTGTCGTTGACGCCGAAATCGGGCAGCGCGCGGTAGGAGTGGGCCTTGAGCTTCTCCTCATTACCGAGCACCAGGTCGACCTCGTCCATTGCGACGAAATTCTGCGGCTCAGTCTGGGCCGCGCAGCCGGTGACGATGATGCGGGCTGAAGGGTTCTCGCGGCGCGCCTTGCGGATCGCCTGCTTGGCCTGGCGCACCGCTTCGGCGGTGACGGCGCAGGTGTTGAAGATGAAGGCGCCGCCATTGAGCTCGCCCAGGCCGGCGCTTTCGGCCTCGCGGCGCATCACTTCCGATTCATAGGTGTTGAGGCGGCAGCCGAAGGTGACGACGTCGATACCTGTCGTGGTGGAGGCTTGGGATACCACGCCTTTTTGAAGGGCGGACATCAGGCGGCGCTTTCGGTGTCGCGAACCCAGGCGCCGGTCGAGGGATCGAAGCTGCCGGAAAATTCCCATTCGGCGGCACCTGTCAGGACGACGTGGTCGTCGTCGCGCCATTCAACATTGAGCTCGCCGCCGCCGGGCGTGAGCAGCGAGACGCTGCGGCCGGTGCGCCTGGTGCGGGCAGCCGCGACCGCGGCGGCGCAAGCCGCCGAGCCGCAGGCCTTGGTGAGGCCGGCGCCGCGCTCCCAGGTGCGGATGATCATCGTGCGAGGCGAAGTCACCTGGGCAATGGTGATGTTGGCGCGCTCGGGGAAGATCGGATGGTTCTCAAGCAGCGGGCCGAAGCGGTCCAGCTCATAAGACCAGACGTCGTTGTCGACCCAGAAGATCACGTGCGGGTTGCCCATCGACACCGCCGAGGGCGAATGCAGCACCGGGGCGTCGATCGGGCCGATCTGCAGCTCGATCATGCGGGTGTCGCGGAACTCTTCCGCCAGCGGGATCTCCTGCCAGCCGAAACGCGGCTTGCCCATGTCGACCGAGATAAGGCCGTCGGCATGCTCCTGCGCATTCAAGATGCCGGCGCGGGTCTCGAAGGTGAAGCTCTTGTTGCCCGTCTCGGCGGCCAGAGCCTGCACCACGCAGCGCATGCCGTTGCCGCAAGCCTGCGCGCTGGTGCCGTCGGAGTTCAGGATGTCGACATAATAGGCGGTGCCCGGCGTCTTCGCGTCGTGGATCGCCATGATCTGGTCGAACTTCGTCGCCGCGTCGTCATTGAGGGCGATCGCGGCCGCCGCCGTCACCTTGTCGGCGCGGCCGCGCATATCGGCAACGATGATCTCGTTGCCGATGCCGTTCATCTTGGCGAAGGGGGCGCTGCCTGCCATCTAACCGGTCGTTCCAATCCGTTTGGGCGCTATATGGCGGAAACGGGCGGGAATTACCAGTCCAGCGTTGGCTCTGGCGACGACGAAGAAGAGGCCGCGCGGCGACCGGTCGCGCAGCGACGACCTGGCGGTCGCGCCAGCGACGACCAAGTGGTCGCGCTTATGTTACCGCGAAGACGCCGAGCACGATCAGCAGGAAGATGATCAGCACGATGCCGATGAGGATGCGCGCGCCGGTAGCGGCCGCGCCTGCCAAAGCCGGCATGCCGAGCAGGCTCGCGGCGGCGGCAATGATGAGAAGGATGATGATCCACCTGATCATGGGAAGCTCCAGCGGTTTGCGTCGTCCGATCAACGCGTTTGGCCGGTTTGGGTTCCTTTGTAGATGGCTGGCACGTCCCATAGCTCTCCCGGTCGCATGGCACGGAAACGCTCCGGCGGCAGGTCTTCGGCGGCCAGCGCCTCGGCCAGTTTCCGGGCCGGCTCATCGACCGGCTCGTCGGTGAGACGAAAGGTGCCCCAGTGGCAGCCGGCGGCGAAGGCGGCATTGCACAGCATCATGCCCTGAACGGCCTCCTGCGGATTCTGGTGCTGCGGCGCCATGAACCAGCGCGGCTCATAGGCTCCGATCGGCAGGATGGCGAGGCGGAAGCCGCCATGCTTTTGCGCCATCAGCCGGTAGTTGATGCCGTCATGGAAACCGGTGTCGCCGGCGAAATAGATATTGCCGGCCATCGTCTCGATGACGAAGCCCGCCCACAGCGCCATGCGGCGGTCGCGCCCGCCGCGTGCCGACCAGTGATGCGCCGGTTCGACATGGATGACTGCCGTGCCGGCATCGAGCCTGTCGCCCCAATCATGCACGCTGAGCCGCATGCCGGGCGCCGCGCGGCCGATGATGGCGTCATTGCCGAGCGGCGCGACCACCAGCGGGTCGTGTTTCTCCCTCAGCCGCTTCAGCGTCACGAGGTCGAGATGGTCGTAGTGATTGTGGCTGATCAGGACCAGGTCGATCGGCGGCAGGTCGGCAAAGGCAATCCCCGGCGCATTGACCCTTCTCGGCCCGGCGAAAGCCAAAGGCGAGGCGCGCTCCGACCAGACCGGGTCGGTCAGGATATTCAACCCCGCCGTCTGGATGAGAAGCGAAGCATGGCCGACCATGGTGAGTCTCAGCGCGCTGCCCTCAACCCGTATATCCGGCTTCGCCGGGGGATACGGGCTCGGAACCGAAGCCGGCCATTTCGCCCGCCCGCCGCCGAATTGCCATTTGATGAGATCGGTGAAGCTCCCGGGCGGCTTGCCGCCGGGATTGAAGAACAGGGCGCCGTCGAAATGATCGCTGGGCGGCCCGCTGTAGTAGCGGTTGGCGGTTCCCGTTCTCGCGGCCATGCTGTCTCCCGCCCGCTTGTGTCGTTTCCTGAGATAAGGACGCGCCGGCCTGGCGCAAGCATTTTGCCGCCGAATGCCAATGGCCGAAGCCGGGCTCGTCTAGGATCGGCAGACTGGGGTGATCGTCATGGTAATGAAGCGAACCAAGACACCGTGGATGAAGGCCGAGGATTTCGGCCGCTCGCTGCCGCTTGGCATCGGCGTCAACCTGCTGGTCACCGACATGGCGGCGATGGAGGCTTTCTGCCGCGACGTGCTTGGCGCGCGGATCATCTATGGCGACGAGGATTTCGCGGCGATCGAGCTGTTGGGCTCGATCTTCATGCTGCATGCCGACCATTCCTATCTGGACAATCCGATGACCGGCGTCACCCAAGGCGCTGAGACTCGCGGGGCCGGCATCGAACTGCGCCTTTACGGCGCCGATCCGGACTCGGTCGAGAAAAAGGCGGCCGCGCTCGGCCACATCGTGCTGGCCGGCTCGATCGACAAGCAGCATGGCTTGCGCGAATGCTACATCGCCGGCCCGGATGGTTACGTGTTCGTGCCGAGCGCCAGGATTTAATATTGATATTTCAATAGATTATAGGTTTTCAGCGGCAGCTTCCCGACCGGGGCCCTCCGCTGCGATAAATTTGCAACAGCCGCTTCGAAAACCCTATTTTAACCATATCGGGTTGAAATTCTGCCACCTTCGCCGTCTTGGTGAAGCGGAGATTACGCGGATGGCTCCCCCCGGCCAGATCCGACGGAGGTGGTAAATGCATTTTTCAAGGACTGGCCTTTTGGCCGTATCGCTGGCCGCGCTCGTTGCGAGCGGCTGCTCGACGTCGCGCTTCTCGTCGATGGACGACCAGCAGCCGGCGCCGCTGACCCCGGCGCCCTCCGGCACGGTGACGCAGAATCAGCTGCCGCCGCCGGCTTCCCCCGGCGCCGCCGATGCGTCGCAATTCCCGACCGCTCCGAAGAACACCCAGGTCGCGTCGCTGCCGCCGGACGGCACGGCGCCCGCCGGCGCCACCGATCTCACCGCAGCCAGCGTCGCCGGCGTCTGGAATGTCAATGTCTCCGGGCAGAGCTGCAAGGTGGCGACGCCGCAGACCAAGTTCGGCGCCGGCTACCGTGCCGGTCCGCTGCACTGCCCGGCGCCGATCGACGGCATCAAGTCGTGGAATGTCGCCGGCAAGCAGCTGACGCTCTACGACGAAAACGGCGGCACGTTGGCCAGGCTCTATTCGTCCGGCGGAGAAAAGTTCGACGGCCAGACTTCCAACGGGCAACCCATCTCGCTTACAAGATAACGCGAAACCGCCCCTTTTTACGCAATTCCGGATGGAACCGTTTCCCCCGGATTGCTCCGGAATGACTTACCCATGCATCTGCGCGACGGTATCCAGACCCACGCGACCGTCAGGCAGCGCTACGAGCATCTCGTCCAGAGCGGCGCGGCCGAGCGCGATCCGGCGCAGGAGCGCATCGTCGCCGCGCTCGATCGGCTGACCGACGAGATCTCGGCAAAAAGGCTGGCGCATAAATCGAGCGCGCTGGGCTGGCTGTTCGCGGCCAAGCGGCAGTCGCGCGAGCCCGTCAAAGGCCTCTATATCCATGGTGGCGTCGGGCGCGGCAAGTCCATGCTGATGGACATGTTCTTCGAGCTGTTGCCGGTCCGGCGCAAGCGCCGCGTGCATTTCAACGACTTCATGGCCGATGTGCAGGACCGCATCCAGAGCCACCGGCAGGCGCGCAAGGAAGGCACGGTCAAGGAAGACGACCCGATCCCGCCGGTGGCGCGGGCGCTCGCCGATGAAGCCTGGGTGCTGTGCTTCGACGAATTCTCGGTCACCGACATCGCCGACGCGATGATACTGTCGCGCCTGTTCTCGGCGCTGTTCGCCAACGGCGTGGTGCTGGTCGCCACCTCCAATGTGGCGCCGGAGAACCTTTATCGCGACGGGCTGAACCGCCAGCTCTTCCTGCCGTTCATCTCGTTGCTCGAGCGCAATGCACATGTGATGACGCTGGATGCCGAGAAGGACTACCGGCAGGAAAAGCTCAACCGCCAGCCGGTCTATGTCACGCCGGACGACGCTGCGGCCGAGCGCGCGCTGGACGAGGCCTGGATGGCGATGACGCGTGGCCAGCCGACCGGCGAGGTGACGCTGACGCTGAAAGGCCGCCAGCTTGTCGTGCCGCGCGCCGCCGGCGATGTCGCGCGCTTTTCCTTTGCCGACCTCTGCGAAAAGCCGCTCGGCGCGCGCGACTATCTGGCGATCGCCGGCCGCTTCTCGACCGTTTTCATCGACCATGTGCCGGTGCTGGGCGAAGGCAAGCGCAACGAGGCCAAGCGCTTCATCCTTTTGATCGACACGCTCTACGACCACCGCATGCGGCTGGTGATGAGCGCCGCGGCGCCGCCCGAACGGCTTTATACGGCCAAGCGCGGCACGGAAGTGTTCGAATTCGAGCGTACAGCCTCGCGCCTGGTCGAAATGCAGAGCCGGGACTGGGCGGAGCGGCGAAAAGAGGAGGTGCCGGCTGCAGAGGTGAGGCAGGCGCAAGCCTGAATTTCGTTCAGTAGCGTTCCTTCGCGCCCCCCTCTGTCCTGCCGGACATCTCCCCCACTTGGGGGGAGATTGCAGCTTTGGCGCCCTGCTCGATCCTGCGCCGTGAACAATTGGCGAAAGCCGCGATGACGGCTGATCTCTCCCCAAATGGGGGAGACGACGGCCGGCAGGCCAGAGGGGGACGCTGTCCCGCCGGCTTTGGAGGGGTGCCCTGCTTAAATCACAACCGCGTCATCGCCCGGATGAAGCCTTCTGATTTCGACGTTCATTGTGTAAATTCTCCTCAGTCGGCTCACAAACTTTGACGTTTACGTAATTCCCAAAGCATCTAACCGATTGAAAATACTGAGGTCAAAATAATCGTTTGAATTTTTTCCGCGCCGGAGTTATTCGGTGCGGCCAAATCTCGCGGTTTCCCGCATCCTTTCGGCCCCTCCGGCCCGTCACGACTTCGTCACAGACAAAGGAAAACATCCTCACATGGCACGCAACAAGATAGCGCTCATCGGCTCGGGCATGATCGGCGGCACGCTCGCCCATATGATCGGCCTCAAGGATCTCGGCGACGTGGTGCTGTTCGACATTGCCGAGGGCATTCCGCAGGGCAAGGGTCTCGACATCGCGCAATCTTCGCCGGTCGACGGCTTCGATTCCCGGCTGACCGGCGTCAACGACTACGCCGGCATCGAGGGCGCGGATGTGTGCATCGTCACCGCCGGCGTGCCGCGCAAGCCCGGCATGAGCCGCGACGACCTTCTCGGCATCAACCTCAAGGTGATGGAGCAGGTCGGCGCCGGCCTCAAGAAATACGCGCCGAAGGCCTTCGTCATCTGCATCACCAACCCGCTCGACGCGATGGTCTGGGCGCTGCAGAAGTTCTCCGGCCTGCCGACCAGCCATGTCGTCGGCATGGCCGGCGTGCTCGACAGCGCCCGCTTCCGCTACTTCCTGGCCGAAGAGTTCAAGGTCTCGGTCGAGGACGTCACCGCCTTCGTGCTCGGCGGTCACGGCGATTCCATGGTGCCGATGATCCGCTATTCGACCGTGTCGGGCATCCCGCTGCCCGACCTCATCAAGATGGGCTGGACCTCAAAGGAAAAGCTCGACCAGATCGTGCAGCGCACCCGCGACGGCGGCGCCGAGATCGTCGGCCTGTTGAAGACCGGCTCGGCCTATTACGCGCCGGCCGCCTCGGCGATCGCGATGGCCGAATCCTACCTCAAGGACAAGAAGCGGGTGCTGCCCTGCGCCGCGCACCTCTCGGGCCAGTATGGTGTGAAGAACACCTATGTCGGCGTTCCGGTGGTGATCGGCGCCGGCGGCGTCGAGCGCGTCATCGAGATCGACCTCTCCAAGGCCGAGCAGAAGATGTTCGATTCCTCGGTCGCGGCGGTCCAGGGCTTGACCGAGGCCTGCACCAAGATCGCCCCGCATCTCGCCGGCAAATAACAGTCCTTCCCGGAGACCACGCGCATGAATATCCATGAGTATCAGGCCAAGGCGCTGCTGAAGACGTTTGGCGCGCCGGTCGCAAGCGGCGTTCCGGTGTTCAAGGCCGGCGAGGCGGAAGCGGCGGCAGAAGCGCTGCCCGGCCCGCTCTATGTCGTGAAGAGCCAGATCCATGCCGGCGGCCGCGGCAAGGGCAAGTTCAAGGAGCTCGGCCCCGACGCCAAGGGCGGCGTGCGGCTGGCGAAGTCGGCGGCGGAAGTCGTCGCCAACGCCAACGAGATGCTCGGCCACACGCTGGTCACCAAGCAGACGGGACCTGCCGGCAAACAGGTCAACCGCCTCTATATCGAGGACGGCGCCGACATCGAGCGCGAGCTCTATCTGTCGATCCTGGTCGACCGCTCGGTCGGCCGCATCGCCTTCGTCGTCTCGACCGAGGGCGGCATGGACATCGAGACGGTCGCGCACGACACGCCGGAAAAGATCGTCACCGTCGCCATCGATCCGGAAAAGGGCGTGAGCGCCGACGACGTGAAGAAGCTCAACGCCGCGCTGAAGCTCGACGGCGATGCGGCGAAGGACGGCGGCACGCTGTTCCCGATCCTCTACAAGGCCTTTGCCGAGAAGGATATGAGCCTGCTCGAGGTCAACCCGCTGATCGTCATGAAGGACGGGCATCTGCGCGTGCTCGATGCAAAGGTGTCGTTCGACAACAATGCCCTGTTCCGCCACCCGGACGTGATGGAATTGCGCGACACTTCCGAGGAGGACGAGAAGGAGATCGAGGCGTCGAAATACGACCTCGCCTATGTCGCGCTCGACGGCAATATCGGCTGCATGGTCAACGGCGCCGGCCTTGCCATGGCGACGATGGACATCATCAAGCTCTACGGTGCTGAGCCGGCTAACTTCCTCGACGTCGGCGGCGGCGCCTCCAAGGAAAAGGTCACGGCGGCGTTCAAGATCATCACCAAGGATCCGGCGGTCGAAGGCATCCTGATCAACATCTTCGGCGGCATCATGAAGTGCGACGTCATCGCCGAGGGCGTGATCGCCGCGGTCAAGGAAGTGGGCCTGAAGGTGCCGCTGGTCGTGCGGCTGGAAGGCACCAATGCCGAGCTCGGCAAGAAGATCATCAACGATAGCGGCCTCAATGTCGTGTCGGCCGACGATCTGGATGACGCGGCCAAGAAGATCGTCAAGGCGGTGAAGGGCTAACCAAGGAGAGCGCTGCGTGAGTAGCTTCCCAGTCCATTGGGAGGAAGAAGTTCAAAGCCTCGATCAGCCGGCCGCGTGTCCGTATTCGATCGATGAAATCAAGCAGTATCTTTGTTGGTGCCACGATCATTGGAAGTTGGACGAGAAGCCGATGCACTACAAAGTGCACGGCGCGGTCGCTGAGCAAACGGAAGATGGGCGGCATTTCTGGCTGTACCGGGCATCAGACGAGGTTGGGCGCGAGTGGTACGTTGTCGTTGGAAGCGGGAAGAGTCCGTTCAAACCTTCGATGAAAATGAGAGGTTGGATGTACGGCAAAGAGAACGTTCTTGGCCTTATGCCTCACCATTATCTGAGAGATGAGATTGGCGACCAGCGCCTCGCGGACGCCAGATGAAAAGGAATGAGCGGATGCCTCCGCGCAAGATAAACCTGGTCGAGGCGGCGGACGCGAAGATCGCCAAGGTCTTCGATCCGCATATCGCCGGCGACATCAACGATGCCCAGGCCAAGGTCGCCAAGTTCGGCGAGGTTTTCGACTGGCATGCGCATGACCATGAGGACGAAGCCTTTCTCGTGCTGCGCGGCAGGATCGCCATCGACTTCCGCGACGGGCCGGTCGAGCTCGCCGAGGGCGACTTCATCGTCGTGCCGCGCGGCGTCGAGCACCGGCCGCGCTCGCTGACGAAAGAGCCGGTGGTGCTGATGTTCGAGCCGGCGACGACCTTGAACACCGGCAATGTCAAAAGTGAATTGACCGTCAGCGAGCTGAAGCGGCTATAGGGGACGGGCGTCATGGGTGACAACCAAACAGTCCAAATGACATTTGATCGGGAAACGATGGACATGCTGGCCGCTTGTGCGAAGTGGCGCGGCGTTTCCATCGAAGAACTGGCCAAGGCCTATGTCGAGGACTGGCTCGACGTCGATTTTCCCGAATCGCAGGGCGGGCACACGCGTCGAGGCATCCATCGGGACGGACCGATCACCCTCGGCGAACAGGCCCGTCAGCAAACCTCGCCGAACTGGCGCGACGAACTTGGAATCAACCGACTGCAACTCCGTTCCGAATAAGGCCGGCACGTAGGCCTCCATAAATCCAAAGGATAGCTCCCCGCATGTCCATTCTCGTCGACAAGAACACCAAGGTGCTGGTTCAGGGTCTGACCGGCAAGACCGGCACCTTCCACACCGAGCAGGCGCTGGCCTATCACGGCACCAAGATGGTGGGCGGCATCCATCCCAAGAAGGGCGGCGAAACCTGGACCGGTTCGAAAGGCGAAAGCCTGCCGATCTTCGCCACCGTCGCCGAGGGCAAGGCAAGGACCGGCGCCAACGCCTCCGTCATCTACGTGCCGCCTGCGGGAGCCGGCGAAGCCATCATCGAGGCGATCGAGGCCGAGATCCCGCTCATCGTCTGCATCACCGAAGGCATCCCTGTGATGGACATGGTCAAGGTCAAGGCGCGGCTCGACCGCTCCACCTCGCGGCTGATCGGCCCGAACTGCCCGGGCGTGCTAACGCCCGACGAATGCAAGATCGGCATCATGCCCGGCAACATCTTCCGCAAGGGCTCGGTCGGCGTTGTTTCGCGCTCGGGAACGCTTACCTATGAAGCAGTCTTCCAGACCACCAATGTCGGCCTCGGCCAGACCACGGCGGTGGGCATCGGCGGCGACCCGGTCAAGGGCACCGAATTCATCGACGTGCTGGAGATGTTCCTCGCCGACGACGAGACCAAGTCGATCATCATGATCGGCGAGATCGGCGGCTCGGCCGAGGAAGACGCCGCGCAGTTCCTCAAGGACGAAGCCAAACGCGGCCGCAAGAAACCGATGGCGGGCTTCATCGCCGGGCGCACCGCGCCGGCCGGCCGCACCATGGGCCACGCGGGCGCGGTGATCTCCGGCGGCAAGGGCGGCGCGGAAGACAAGATCGCGGCGATGGAATCGGCCGGAATAAAAGTTTCGCCCTCGCCGGCCAGGCTCGGCACGACGCTGGTCGAGGCGATCAAGGGTTAAGGGAGTACGGGAGTAAGGGAATAGGGGAGTAGGGAAAGATCAGCGGCAAAAATGCCCTACTCCCCTATTCCCTTACTCCCCTACTCCCTTCCAGAAAAGGAGACGGAGCCAGGCTCCGCAGACGAAAATGGCAAGACAAGATCAGGCCAACGACCAATTCTCGCTCACCTCATTCCTTTATGGCGGCAATGCCGACTATATCGACGCGCTCTACGCGGCCTATGAGGACAATCCCGCCTCCGTCGATCCGGAGTGGCAGGATTTCTTCGCGGCGCTGAAGGATGACGCGGGTGATGTCCGCAAGAACGCCAAGGGCGCGTCCTGGGCGAAGCCTTCCTGGCCGCTCACGGCCAATGGCGAGCTGGTCTCGGCGCTCGACGGCAATTGGGGTCTGGTCGAAAAGGCGATCGAAAAGAAGGTCAAGGAAAAGGCCGTCGTCAACGGCGCGGTGCTTTCCGACGCCGACGTGCACCAGGCGACGCGCGATTCCGTGCGCGCCATCATGATGATCCGCGCCTACCGCATGCGCGGCCACCTGCACGCCAATCTCGACCCGCTCGGCATCGCCAAGCCGCTCGAGGACTACAACGAGCTGTCGCCGGAGAATTATGGCTTCACCGAAGCCGATTACGACCGGCCGATCTTCCTCGACAATGTGCTGGGCCTCGAATTCGGCAGCATCCGGCAGATGCTGGATATCCTGACCCGCACCTATTGCTCGACGCTAGGCGTCGAGTTCATGCACATCTCCGATCCGGAAGAGAAGGCCTGGATTCAGGCGCGCATCGAAGGCGCCGACAAGGAGATCACCTTCACCGCCACCGGCAAGAAGGCGATCCTGTCGAAGCTGGTCGAGGCCGAGGGCTTCGAGCAGTATATCGACGTCAAGTACAAGGGCACCAAGCGTTTCGGCCTCGATGGCAGCGAGTCGCTGATCCCGGCGCTGGAACAGATCGTCAAGCGCGGCGGCCAGCTTGGCCTGAAGGAAATCGTGCTAGGCATGGCGCATCGCGGCCGCCTCAACGTGCTTTCCCAGGTGATGGCCAAGCCGCACCGCGCCATCTTCCACGAATTCAAGGGCGGCTCGGCGGCTCCCGACGAAGTCGAAGGCTCGGGCGACGTCAAGTATCACCTCGGCGCCTCGTCAGACCGCGAGTTCGACGGCAACAAGGTGCACCTGTCGCTGACGGCCAACCCCTCGCATCTGGAAATCGTCGACCCCGTCGTGATGGGCAAGGCGCGCGCCAAGCAGGATCAGTTGTCCGGCCGTGAGCGCGGCGAGATCGTGCCGCTGTCGGAGCGCGCCAAGGTCATGCCGCTGCTGCTGCACGGCGACGCCGCCTTTGCCGGCCAAGGCGTGATCGCGGAAATCCTCGGCCTGTCGGGCCTGCGCGGGCATCGCGTCGCCGGCACGTTGCATTTCATCATCAACAACCAGATCGGTTTCACCACCAATCCGCGCTTCTCGCGTTCCTCGCCCTATCCGTCGGATGTGGCCAAGATGATCGAGGCGCCGATCTTTCACGTCAATGGCGACGATCCGGAAGCGGTGGTGCATGCCGCGAAGGTTGCGACCGAATTCCGCATGAAGTTCCACAAGCCGGTGGTGGTGGACATGTTCTGCTACCGCCGCTTCGGCCACAATGAGGGCGATGAACCGTCCTTCACCCAGCCGATCATGTACCGCAACATCCGCAGCCATAAGACGGTGGTGCAGATCTATGCCGACCGGCTGATCGCCGAAGGCCACGTCACCCAGGCCGAGGTCGACAAGATGCGGGCCGACTGGCGCGCGCATCTGGAAGCCGAATGGGAAGTCGGCCAGCACTACAAGCCCAACAAGGCCGACTGGCTGGACGGCGCCTGGTCGGGCCTGCGCACCGCCGACAACCAGGACGAACAGCGGCGCGGCAAGACCGCCGTGCCGGTGCGCACGCTGAAGGAGATCGGCAAGAAGCTGACCGAGGTGCCGAAGGATTTCGAGGCGCACAAGACCATCCTGCGCTTCCTCGAAAATCGTCGCCAGGCGATCGAGTCGGGCGAAGGCATCGATTGGTCGACGGCCGAGGCGCTGGCCTTCGGCGCCATCCTGCTCGACGGCAATCCGATCCGGCTTTCCGGCCAGGATTCGGAGCGCGGTACCTTCTCGCAGCGCCATTCGGTGCTTTACGACCAGCGCGACGAGAACCGCTACATCCCGCTCAACAACCTGTCGGCGGCGCAGGCCGGCTACGAGGTCATCAACTCGATGCTGTCGGAAGAGGCGGTGCTCGGCTTCGAATATGGCTACAGCCTGGCCGAGCCCAAGGCGCTGACGCTCTGGGAGGCGCAGTTCGGCGACTTCGCCAACGGCGCCCAGGTCGTGTTCGACCAGTTCATCTCGTCGGGCGAGCGCAAGTGGCTCCGCATGTCGGGTCTCGTATGCCTGCTGCCGCATGGCTATGAGGGCCAGGGGCCGGAGCATTCGTCGGCGCGGCTGGAGCGCTTCCTGCAGCTTTGCGCCGAAGACAACATGCAGGTCGCCAACGTCACCACGCCGGCCAATTATTTCCATATCCTGCGCCGGCAGTTGAAGCGCGACTTCCGCAAGCCGCTGATCCTGATGACGCCGAAGTCGCTGCTGCGCCACAAGCGGGCGGTGTCGACGCTGCCGGAAATGTCGGGCGAAAGCTCGTTCCACCGCCTGCTTTGGGACGACGCGCAGCTCTTGGCCGACCAGCCGATCAAGCTGGTGAAGGACTCCAAGATCCGCCGCGTCGTGCTGTGCTCGGGCAAGGTCTATTACGACCTCTATGAGGAGCGCGAGAAGCGCGGCATCAACGACATCTACCTGCTGCGCGTGGAACAGCTCTATCCGTTCCCGGCCAAGGCGCTGATCACCGAACTGTCACGCTTCCGCAACGCCGAGATGGTGTGGTGCCAGGAAGAGCCCAAGAACATGGGGGCCTGGTCGTTTATCGATCCCTATCTCGAATGGGTGCTGGCGCATATCGACGCCAAGCATCAGCGGGTGCGCTACACCGGCCGGCCGGCCTCGGCCTCGCCGGCGACTGGGTTGATGTCGAAGCATCTCAGCCAGCTGGCCGCGCTGCTCGACGACGCTCTCGGCGAATAAGGGCGCCGGGCGGGTAAGCAGACCGGACGAAACAGACCTCAAGAAGACAACGGACAGGCACAATGGCTACCGAAATCCGCGTCCCCACTCTCGGCGAATCCGTCACCGAGGCGACTGTCGGCAAGTGGTTCAAGAAGGTCGGCGACGCGATCGCCACCGACGAGCCCCTGGTCGAGCTCGAAACCGACAAGGTGACGGTGGAAGTGCCCGCCGCGGGCGCCGGAACGCTGGCCGAGATCGCCGTCAAGGAAGGCGAGACGGTTAATGTCGGGGCGCTGCTCGGCTCGATTTCGGCGGGCGGCGCGGCCCCGGCGACCAAGCCGCAGGCAGTCGCCCAGGCTTCCAGCCCGGATGCCGCGTCCACCACCAAGCAGGCCGCGGCCGAAACCGCCAAGATGGCCGGCGACGCCGGTCCGGTCGAGCCGCGCACCATGCCGCCGGCGCCGGCCGCGGCCAAGCTGATCGCGGAACACAATCTCTCGGTCGACCAGCTGTCCGGCTCAGGCAAGCGCGGCCAGGTGCTGAAGGGCGACGTGCTCGACGCCATCGCCAAGGGCGCCCCTTCCCAGCCGGCCGAGACGCCGAAGGCTGCTCTGGCTCCGGCGCCGGTCGTTGCCCGGGCGCCGTCCTCGACCGCCGATGCGCCGCGCGAGGAACGCGTGCGCATGACCAAGCTGCGCCAGACCATCGCGCGCCGCCTGAAAGAGGCGCAGTCGACCGCCGCCATGCTCACCACCTTCAACGAGGTGGATATGAGCGCGGTGATGGCGCTGCGGTCCAAGTACAAGGACGTGTTCGAGAAGAAGCATGGCGTGAAGCTCGGCTTCATGGGCTTCTTCACCAAGGCTGTAACGCACGCGCTGAAGGAGATCCCGGCGGTCAATGCCGAGATCGACGGCACCGACATCATCTACAAGAACTTCGCCCATGTCGGCGTTGCCGTCGGCACCGACAAGGGGCTGGTGGTGCCGGTGGTGCGCGATGCCGACCAGATGTCCATCGCCGAGATCGAGAAGGAGATCGGCCGTCTGGGCCTCGCCGCGCGCGACGGCAAGCTGTCGGTGGCGGATATGCAAGGCGGGACGTTTACGATTTCCAACGGTGGTGTTTACGGATCGCTGATGTCGACGCCGATCCTGAACGCGCCGCAGTCGGGCATTCTTGGCATGCACAAGATCCAGGAGCGGCCGATGGTGGTCGGCGGCCAGATCGTCATCCGGCCGATGATGTATCTGGCGCTGAGCTACGACCACCGCATCGTCGACGGCAAGGAAGCGGTGACCTTCCTGGTGCGGGTCAAGGAAAGCCTGGAGGACCCCGAGCGGCTGGTGCTCGATCTGTGATCGGAGCCGATCCGCAATGAGCGGCTGGCTGGAACGGTTCGGGTTCGGACTCGGCCGGACGGCACGCGGCTTGCGGCGCAGCATCTTCCTGCTTGGCCTCTCCGCCGCCATCCCGTCGCCCGCAACGGCCGCCGACTGGGATCCGGCGACGGCGAGCAGCAATTTCGGCATCTTCGCGCTCAGCGACGCGCAACTGGCGGAGCGCAAGATTGCCGTCACGCCGATCGGCGAGCTCGAACTGCCGACCGGCGAGATCATCGCCTGCGATCCTCTGATCACGACCGACGACTGGCCGGCGCTGGCCCGCAGGGTGAAGCCCGGGCACTATCCGGTCGCGCTGTTCGAGGCGCAGGGCCGGGTCGCCGCGGCGTTCCTTCGCTTCCGGCCCGGCGTGCCGGTGCGCTGGGAGCTCGCCACTCTGCCCGGCCAGGACGTCTCGACGCTGAACGGCGACGAGATCTTCGGCTATCCCGTCGACGCCGGCCTCGGCTCGTTCATGGACAAGGCGGCGATGGCCTTGATGACGGCCGCGCAGGACAAGCTGAAGCCCGATCAGAACTATTATGACGATGTGCTGGCGGCCGAGTTCGCGCCCAACCAGGACCGATTCGTCATGCACCGTCCGGCCGCCGGCAATCCGGTCAACATCGCGATGTTCTGGAGCGGCTGGGGCGATGGCTTCTATCCGTCCTTCTGGGGACTGGACGCGGCGGGCGAGCCGGTGGTCCTGATGACCGACTTCGGCGTGCTCGAAAACGCCGACGGCCGCGAAAGCGACCAGGGCAAGTGATGACGAATGCCGCCTCGCCCATGATCGGATTGATGGCCGGATCGCTGGCGCTTACGGCTGCGAGTTCCGGTGCGCAGGCTGCCTGCCCGATCCAGCTCGCCGTCTATGGCGAAGCAAAGAGCGGCGCCGAGATCGACTTCACGCCGGCCGGCAGCTCGGCGACGATCACCAACGCATTCCGCATGATCCTCGACAACAATGTCGTGCTCGACGGCATCGCCATGTGGACCGAAGGCAGCGCCGCGCGGCCGCACGGCTCGCTGATGTACAAATGCCCGACGGGCGACGTCACCGGCGAGGAGCTTGCCGCCTGCACGGTCTGGGAAGGCGTCGTCTACAGCGCCGACGACAAGGGCACGATCGGCCTGCTGCCGGCCGAAGGCGCCGACGCACCGAAAAGCCTGATCTTTCCCGATCTCGGAGCGTCGCTGGAGATGTCGGCCGCTTATGGCCCTGCCGGTTTTTCCAAGGTGCCATGGGACATTTTCATGCTGAAAGGCTGCCAGGAATGAGCGCGGACAACAAGACGCTGCTGGTTACCGGCGGCAGCCGCGGCATCGGCGCCGCTATCTGCCGACAGGCGAGCCAGGCCGGCTACCGGGTGGCGGTCAACTATGTCTCCAACCAGGCGGCGGCGGACATGCTGGTCGCCGAGCTCAAAGCCGGTGGCGGCGATGCTTTCGCGGTCAGAGGCGATGTCGGCAACGAGGCCGGTGTCCTGGCGATGTTCGAAGTCGTCGACCGGGCGTTCGGCCGGCTCGACGCCTTCGTCAACAATGCCGGCATCGTCGACGTCAAGGCGCGGGTCGACGAGATGAGCGCGGCGCGGCTGGAGCGCATGATGCGCATCAATGTCGTCGGCTCCTTTCTCTGCGCCCGCGAAGCGGTCAAGCGCATGTCGACGCGACACGGCGGCCAGGGCGGTGCCATCGTCAACTTGTCCTCGGCAGCGGCCAGGCTGGGTTCGCCCGGCGAATATGTCGACTATGCCGCCTCCAAGGGCGCGATCGACACCATGACCATCGGCCTAGCGCGTGAGGTGGTGCTCGAAGGCATTCGCGTCAACGCGGTCAGCCCCGGCATCACCGAGACCGAAATCCATGCCTCGGGCGGCCAGCCCGACCGGGTGGCGCGGATGCAGGACCTGCTGCCGATGAAACGCGCCGGGACAGTCGACGAAGTCGCCAGCGCGGTTCTTTATCTTTTGTCGGATGCGGCCTCCTATATAACGGGCGCGATCCTGAATGTGAGCGGCGGCCGCTGAGGGCCAGACCAGAAGGACACCATCATGGCTTATGACGTCGTTATCATCGGATCGGGCCCGGGCGGCTATGTCTGCGCCATCAAGGCGGCACAGCTCGGGCTGAAGACGGCGGTGGTCGAGAAGAGCGCCACTTTCGGCGGCACCTGCCTCAACATCGGCTGCATCCCGTCGAAAGCGCTGCTCCACGCCTCCGAGATGTTCGCGGAAGCCGGCCATGCCTTCGATACGCTGGGCATCGAGCTACCGGCGCCGAAGCTCAACCTGAAGAAGATGATGGCACATAAGGACGCGACGGTGACGTCCAACGTCAACGGCGTCGCGTTCCTGTTCAAGAAGAACAAGATCGATTCCTTTCGCGGCACCGGCAAGGTGATTTCCGGCGGCAAGGTTTCAGTGACGGGCGAGGACGGCAAGGTCGAGGAGATCGAGACCAAGAACATCGTCATCGCCACCGGCTCGGATGTCGCCGGCATTCCGGGCGTCAAGGTCGATTTCGACGAGAAGGCGATCGTCTCCTCCACCGGCGCGTTGTCGTTGGCCAAGGTGCCCGCCAGCCTCGTCGTCGTCGGCGGCGGCGTCATCGGGCTGGAACTCGGCTCGGTGTGGGCCCGGCTCGGCGCCAAGGTCACCGTGGTTGAGTTCCTCGACACTATCCTGGGCGGTATGGACGGCGAGGTGTCGAAGCAGTTCCAGCGGCTGCTTTCCAAGCAGGGTTTCGAGTTCAAGCTCGGCGCCAAGGTCACCGGCGTCTCCAAGGTCAAGAAGGGCGCCAGCGTCACCTTCGAGCCGGTCAAGAGCGGCGCGGCCGAAACCATCGAGGCGGACGTCGTGCTGGTCGCCACCGGGCGGCGCCCCTATGCCGACAGCCTTGGGCTGAAGGAAGCCGGCGTCGAGGTCGACGAGCGCGGCCGCGTCAAGACCGACGGGCATTTGAGGACCAATGTGCCCGGCATTTATGCCATCGGCGACGTCATTGCCGGGCCGATGCTGGCGCACAAGGCCGAGGACGAGGGCGTCGCGGTGGCCGAAACGATCGCCGGCCAGGCCGGCCATGTGAACTACGACGTCATCCCGAGCGTCGTCTACACCAGCCCGGAAATCGCTTCGGTCGGCAAGACCGAAGAAGAGCTGAAGAAGGCGGGCATCGACTACAAGGCCGGAAAATTCCCGTTCAGCGCCAATGGCCGCGCGCGCGCCATGCTGCACACCGATGGCTTCGTGAAGATCCTGGCCGACAAACAAAGCGACCGCGTGCTCGGCGTCCACATCGTCGGCTTCGGCGCCGGCGAGATGATCCACGAGGCGGCGGTGCTGATGGAGTTCGGCGGTTCGTCCGAAGACCTGGCGCGGACCTGCCACGCGCATCCGACGATGTCGGAAGCAGTCAAGGAAGCGGCGCTGGCGACGTTCTTCAAGCCTATTCACATCTGAAAGGCACCATAGGCTTCTTCTATCTTTGTCTGCTATCGGCGTGGCGACTTCGGCAGTTTCTTCGCCTCCTTGGCTAAGGCGGCGATGCGTTCGTCAGCTTCCCGATGGCGTTCAAGCTTCCGCTGCCGATCGAATTTCTCGTACTGCGCTTCAGCGATACGCCTTGCGTCAGAGGTTTTCACGGAGCCGCCGGATCGCAGGACTGTTCGCCCAAGCTGACGCAACTGTTGATCGAGAAGGGTCTGCGCATCCTGCATCACGACAAGCCTGCCCATGTCGAGTTGGTCTTCGAATATGTCGAGCAAGATGGTCGTGAGCCGGTTTAGCTCTTTGATCTCCCCTTCAGCGAGATAGTTCTTCGAAACGGCGAGGTCAGTCTTTCTAATATTGTCGTTTGGCCACGACCGTAAGCCCATGTTTTCAAATTGGTGGTTTGCCCTGGCGGCGATTATTTCCGCGGGCGTCTGTGATGTGACCGCGTAGACCAGCTTGGCTTGCGTCCGTTGATAGAACTCGCGCGCCGCTTCGGTGGTGCCGTCGTAGTCCTGGCACATGGCGCAAATGCTGCGCAGCTCGCGGTAGATGTTCGCCTCGTCGGAACGAATGTCACGGATTATCTCTCGTAGCTCAGCGACCCGATCTGCGCTCTCGGAACGCTTTAGACGTGGAGAATCGACAATGAATCCCTTCTTGGCGAACTGGACCAGGATGCCCGTGGCCCAGCGACGGAAAAGAGTGGCCTGGGTCGATGACACCCGATAGCCAACCGAGATCACCATATCCAGGTTGTAGATGGCGACCGGCCTGCCCAGACTTATGTGCATTTTTTGCACAGAAGTCGCTTCGTCGAGTTCCCCCTCCTCAATTACATTGTTGATATGCCGCGTGATCGTGGTGCGATCCCGCCCAAATAGGTCGGCAATCTGCGCCTGCGTCATCCACAGGGTGTCACCTTCGAAGCGGATATCGAGTTGAATGCCTTTTTCGGTGCTGTAGACGAGAAACCGATCGCCAGTCTCTTCGTCTTCTACCAGATGCACCGGTTCATTTTCATCATCAGTCATAGGGATGCCCGACTCGGTTGCGCGAGAACATTATAGCAACTTCCGCTACCGCACGCCCGGTCCTGCCACCATTCTCCGCGATTTGCCTGCCCCAACCAAAACGGCCCGCCTCTCGGCGGGCCGTTCATCTTCAAGCTGTTGCCAGGTTACTGAGCCGGCGCAGGTGCCGGGGCTGGCGCAGGGGTGGGCGCGGGCGCGGGCGCAGGTGCCGGAGCTGGCGCGGGAGCCGGGGCAGGCGCCGGAGTTGGCTCAGGCGCCGGAGCAGGCGTTGCAGGGGCCGGAGCCGGCGTGCTGGCGGCCGGCGGCTCAGCCGGTGCGGGCGCATGCTCGCCGCCGCTTCTGCCAAAGACATAATACGCAACCACGGCCAGGATAATGACAACAAGGGCGATCAGCCAGCCGCTGCCGCCGCCACCGCCACTCGAGGTGGGAGGCGTGCTCGAAGGGGTGAACGGGTCGTTAGGGTTCGCCATGAAACGTGTCCTCCTTGGATGAAAGTCATCAAAATAACAGCCATCAACGCGCTGAGCCCGCATCGGGTTTCACGCGGACGGACGGAAAGCGCTGAAAAACCGGCGTTTTCAGGTCCGCCAGCCGCCAGACGACTCAGTTGACGGCGGTAACACTATACCCTGCCTTGCGAAAATCCTCGACCAGTCCTTCCGGACCGGGCAGATGCATGGCGCCGACGGCCATGAAGACGTTGCCCTTGGCCAATATCGGCCCGGCATGCGCCGCCATCACCTTATTGCGGCTGGTGATCATGGTCTGCTCGAAGGCGGCATAGCCGGCCTTGTCGTCCGCCGTCTCCGGCAGCACGGCGCGGAACAGCGGCCAGAACATGCCGACCTCGCCACGCTGGTAGAGCACGATCATCGTCTCGTTGACGTCGTTCACCTTGTCGCCGAGCTTCATCGTCTCGACCAGGCTCTTCATGTGGAATTCGATCGGCAGCGAGGCCATCGCGCGCAACTGATCAACGGCGGTTTCGAGCCCTTCGACGTCCTTTCCCGAAGCCTTGGCGTCCGAGGCAAGCTTGACGTCCAGCACGGGTTCGCCGGCGCTCTGGCGCGCCACCTCGCAGGCCGGCAACGCCATCATCGCCGACAGGATCCACGGCTTCATCTTGGCGACCGTCGCCGGCGGGATGCCACGCGCGTCGAGCCCCTTGTCCAGCGCCGCCGCATCGTCGGGCGACAAGAGCGACGACAGCGTGGTGTTGTCGGTGAACATCATCAGGCCGGGTTCGCTGGCCATCGCGGCCATCATCTTGGCCTTGTCCATCGCATCGGTGGTTTCGATGACGATTGTGCCCGCGCCGTCATAGGCTTTCTGCGCCGCGGCCGGCAGCGTCGTGACGCGCGTATCCGTCATGTGCATGGTGCCGAACAGATAGGACGGTTTTTCGCCGGGCTTCTCCAGCTTCCACAGCAGGCCCTTGCCGTTGGGTACGGCCGCGGCCTCGGTCTCGACCTTCTTGAAGGCGGCGGGATCGTTCTTCTCCAGCGCGGTCAAAAGATCGGCGCCGGCGCAATTGGGCGCTGCGGCATGGGCCCGGCTGGCGAGCAGCAGAACGGCGAGGAAAGACAGGAAAAACAGCAGGTTGAGCGCTGCAAGCAGCTTCAACGAGACCAGGGCCGCGCGGTCGGCGATGGCGATGACGCGTTTCATGGGAAGCGTCTTAGCGCCGAAAAGCGGCAAAACGGTTAACCGGGAGGATGAAATTGTTTCCGATCCGGTGAGCTTTGATGTTCGCTCGGGTTGTCGGAAGGAATGCGTTGACCGAAACGTCTATCGCTTCGTCATCCACGGGCGGAGCAAGGAGCGAAGCGACGCAGCGCAGACCCTGGAATCCATGC
>NZ_VFWS01000073.1:0-25257 GCF_006443065.1 Mesorhizobium sp. B1-1-5
CGATCTACAATGACGTGTGGATCGGCATGGATGCGGTGATCATGCCGGGCGTGACGGTGGGCGACGGCGCCATTGTCGCCGCGAAATCGGTTGTCACGCACGACGTGCCGCCTTATGCGATCGTGGCCGGCAATCCGGCAAGGATAGTGAAGATGCGCTTCGACGAGTTCACGGTGCGGCGGCTGCTCAAGGCGGCCTGGTGGGACTGGCCGGTCGACAAGATCAGCCGCAACCTCAACGCCATTCGCGGCGCCGACATTTCAAGGCTGGAGGCAGCGGTTTGAACGCGCCCGAAAAAATGACAAACGACAAGACCCCGAACGAAACGGCGATCAGCCCGGAGCTGTTCACCCGTGGCTGGGTCTTCATCCGCGGCGTGCCGTCGATGAAGTTCCTGCCGCCGGAAGGCCCGCCGGAGATCGCCTTCGCCGGTCGTTCCAATGTCGGCAAATCGTCGCTGATCAACGCGCTGGTCGGGCACAAGGGCCTGGCGCGCACCTCGAACACGCCGGGGCGCACGCAGGAGCTCAATTATTTCGTGCCCGACGGCTTTTCCGGCGAGGGCGCCGACCTGCCGCCGATGGCGTTGGTCGACATGCCGGGCTACGGCTATGCCAGCGCGCCGAAGGACAAGGTCGATGAGTGGACGAAACTCATCTACGAATATCTGCAGGGCCGCGTGACGCTGAAGCGCGTCTATGTGCTGATCGACGCGCGCCACGGCATCAAGGCCAAGGACGAGGAAGTGCTGACGCTGCTCGACAAGGCGGCAGTCTCCTACCAGGTGGTGCTGACCAAGACCGACAAGATCAAGGCCGCCGGCGTGCCGAGGCTGGTCGAGGAGACGCTGGCCAAGATCAAGAAGCGGCCGGCGGCGTTTCCACTGGTGCTGGCCACCTCGTCGGAAAAAGCCGAGGGCCTGGACGAGCTGCGCGCCGCCATCGCTTTGGTAGCGAACGGCGGCTGACGCCGCCCGCCAGGGACCGACCCTCAGGATCAATCCATCTCGTCGCGTTCCGGCTCACGATCGCGCCGGCCGGTGAGGATCTCGCGCTTGCCGACATGGTTGGGGGCGCCGACCAGGCCTTCCTTTTCCATGCGCTCGACCAATGAGGCGGCGCGGTTGTAGCCGACGCCGAGGCGGCGCTGGATGTAGGAGGTCGAGCACTTCTTGTCGCGCTTGACCACTTTGACGGCTTCCTCATAGAGCGCGTCGCCATCCTCCTCGGCCATCGCGCTTTTGTCGAAGACCGGGCCGGCGTCGGCCGCTTCCTGTTCCTCTTCCTCGTCGGCGGTGACGGTGTCGAGATATTCGGGACGTCCCTGCGCCTTCAGATGCGCCACGACATGCTCGACCTCGACATCGGAAACGAAGGGGCCGTGCACGCGCGAAATGCGCCCGCCGCCGGCCATGTGCAGCATGTCGCCCTGGCCGAGCAGTTGCTCGGCGCCCTGCTCGCCGAGGATGGTGCGGCTGTCGATCTTCGACGTCACTTGGAACGAGATGCGGGTCGGGAAATTGGCTTTGATCGTGCCGGTGATGACATCGACGGACGGGCGTTGCGTCGCCATGATCAGATGGATTCCGGCGGCGCGCGCCATCTGCGCCAGCCGCTGGATGGCGCCTTCGATCTCCTTGCCGGCCACCATCATCAGGTCGGCCATCTCGTCGACGATGATGACGATATAGGGCATCGGCGCGAGGTCGATCGCGCGCTCCTCGAACAGCGGCTCGCCGGTGCCCCTCTCGAAGCCGGCCTGCACCTGCATGGTCACGACCTCGCCCTTGTCGCGGGCGCCTGCCGCGCGCTGGTTGTAGCCGTCGATGTTGCGCACGCCGAGGCGCGCCATCTTGCGGTAGCGATCCTCCATCTCGCGCACCGCCCATTTCAGCGCCGTGACGGCCTTTTTCGGATCGGTGACGACCGGCGTCAAAAGATGCGGGATGCCGTCATAGACGGAGAGCTCCAGCATCTTGGGGTCGACCATGATGAGACGGCATTCCTGCGGTTTCATCCGGAAGAGCAGCGACAGGATCATGGTGTTGATGGCGACCGACTTGCCCGACCCGGTGGTGCCCGCCACCAGGAGATGCGGCATCTTGGCGAGCTCAGCGATGACCGGTTCGCCGCCGATCGTCTTGCCGAGGCCGAGCGCCAGCTTGCAGGAGGTGTTGCGGAAGCCGGCCGAGCCGATCAGCTCGCGGAAATAGACCGTCTCGCGCGTCTCGTTGGGCAGCTCGATGCCGATGACATTGCGGCCCGGCACCACGGCCACTCGCGCCGAGACGGCCGACATGGAGCGGGCGATATCGTCGGCGAGCCCGATGACGCGGCTGGATTTCACGCCCGGCGCCGGCTCGAACTCGTACAGCGTGACGACCGGCCCCGGCCGGACATGGATGATCTCGCCCTTGACGCCGAAATCCTCCAGCACGCTTTCGAGCAGGTCGGCATTCTGCTCCATCCGCTCCTGCGACATGTAGAAGCCCTGGCCCTCGGGCGGCATCTGCAAAAGCTCTTCTGAAGGAAGCTCGTAGCCGCCCATCGCGGATAGCGGCACGACTTCGCCGGCGACGGGTAGGGAAGGTGCCTGCCTGGCTTTCCTAGCGCTTACCGGGTCGGAGATCGGCATGGGCTTGGCAGGCGCCGGTTGGGCGGCCGCCGGAGCCGGCACGGGCGCCGAGATCGGACTTGCCTCAACCGCGTTGGAGCGCCATTCGATGACCCGGTAAAATGACGTCGCCTCGCCCAGGAAGGCGGCGCGGGGCTGGACCGGTTGCGCGGCCGGACGCTGCGCCGGCACCGGCTGCATCAATGGCTGCGCCGGAACGGCAGGCGCCTGCGCGGCCTCAGTCAGACGCGCCCGCGCCAGGCGCTCGGCCAGGAAGGGCATGCCGAACTCGAAAAAGGCATGATCGGAAAGATAGGACCAGCGCAGTCCGCTCGGGCGCGGTTTTGGCGCCGGCGCAGCGGCAGCCTGGGTCGGCGCGGTCGGAGGGCTCGGGACGGCGGCTGGGGCAACAGTGGCTGGTGCGCGGACCAGCCTGGTTTGCATCGGCGCCGTGGCGGGAGCGGCGGAACTTTTCCGGACCGGAGCGGCTGGCGGCGGAGCCGGCGGCGCAGGCCGGACGGGCTCGGCCGCGGATGCCTTGGTCGGCGCATCCTCCGGCGGGGCGGCCCGCCTGGCGAGGTCGGTGTCCGGCGTGCGCGTGAAACGCACATTGGGCGCAAGGAAGAAATAGTTCTGCCAGGCGGGGAGGCCGAAATCGTCGCCGGCCGATTCGGACGATGCGTTACGAGCTGCGCTCGATTCGGCCCCGGGCAGGACTCGCAGCGGCACGACCTGCCCTGCTTGCGGGACCGCGCCATGGCGCCCGGTTTCCCGCGGATTGCGATGTTCGTCGTCGCTGTTGTGGGCTGAGGCGCCGGGATGAGTGGCACGGGGGAAACGCATGGATGTCATTCTCGAGACTCGCCGATTGAACGTCTCCCGAGACATAGGAAGCGATGGTTAACAGGTCCTTCCGAAAGCGCCTGCCGGACGATGCCGATCGATATTTTGAGAGGGGGGTCTTCAGGCCGGTCTTCTCGGTCGAGGCAGACCGCCGATGGACTTCGCGGAGACGCCTCGCGACCCCTTCAGCTTCGCCCTTCGCGCTCCGGGATCCGCATGCCCGAACGGTCAGGCCGATTGCAACGCCTTTTCCTCGGCGAGGAATTTTTCCGTGCCGTAGGCCTTGAGGAAGACATCGACACCGGAGGTCACGATGTGCTCGATCTCCGCCTGGCTCGGCGCCTTGGTGCGGTAGGAAAAGATGCACTGCCGGAACAGGCCGGCGAGACAGAGCTCGGTGAACTGATAGGCGGCAAGATCGACATCGTCGATCTTGAGCAGGCCGCGCTCGACGGCTTCATTGAGGAAGGCCATGACCCTGTCGTGGCCGCGCTTCGGGCCGCGCTCGTAAAACCGGGCGCCGAGCTCGGGTATCCTGTCGGACGCGCCGACCACCGTGCGCTGGGCCTGGATGACCTTGGCCGAGGTGATCTTGACCGACAGCACGGTGCCAAATTTCACCAGCGTCTTGCGCAGGTCGTCGAAGTGGTCGAGCACCTCATACATGTTCTTGAAGATGGTGCCGCGCTCTTCCTCGATGAGAGCCTCGAACAGCTCTTCCTTGTTCTCGAAATAGACGTAGATCGTGCCCTTGGAGACGCCGGCCTCGCGCGTGATGTCGTTCATCGAGGCCGCTTCAAAACCCTTATCTATAAAGACGCGGCGGGCGCCCTCGATGATCTGGGCCCGCTTTACGGGATCCTGCCCGGCCGCCGGGCGGCCCTTGCGTAAGTCGAGCAGATCGCTATCGGCTGTCGTGTCGACCATGGAAGTCGTTCCTTGAAAAATATTTCGAACCGCTCGGTTCGATTTCCTCTTGATATGGTCCTCTTTCCGCGCTATGTCAATCTCCAATTCGAACCGAACGGTTCAGTCTGACTGACATCCAGAGAGATCGCTATGTCCTCGAACGCGCCCGCCACCGCCGAAGTCCGCTCTTTTCCCAACGCCAAGGTCCAGCCTTCGACCGAAGCGCCGGAAGTTCCTGTCCAGCCCGCCGCTCCCGTTGCGACGCCCGCGGCTGAAGCACCCGCCAAGAAGAAGCGCTCTGTCCGCTCTTTCCTGTTACCGATCATCGGGCTTGCCCTGCTCGGCGCCGGTTCCTGGTATGGTTATAACTATTGGACCGACGGCCGGTTCATGATCTCCACCGACGACGCCTATGTCCAGGCCGATATGTCGTTCGTCTCGCCGAAAATATCCGGTTATATCGACAAGGTGCTGGTGAGCGAGAATCAGCTGGTCAAGGCCGGCGATCCGCTGTTCGTCATCGACAATGGCGACTACAAGATCGCCGTCGCCCAGGCCGAGGCGCAGATCGCCACCTTGGCGAAGACGCTCGACCGCATCGACGCCCAGACCAAGGCGGCCCAGGCCTCGCTGTCGCAGGCCCAGGCGCAGAAGGTCGCGGACCAGGCTTCTGCCGACAATGCGGCGCGCGCCCAGGTGCGGGCGGCGCAACTCGTCAAGACCCATGTCGGCACGCAGGCCCAGCTCGACGACGCCCAGACCGCGCTCGACCAGGCCAAGGCGGCGCTTGTCGGCGCCGATGCGCAGATCGCCGCGGCGCAAGCCAATATCGGCGTTCTGGAAGCCCAGCGCGCGGAGCAGGCCTCGACGCTCGCCTCGCTGCAGCTCAGCCGCGACAAGGCCCAGCGCGACCTGTCCTTCACCGTGCTGAAGGCGCCCTATGACGGCGTCGTCGGCAACCGCACGGTCGAGCAGGGCGATCTCGTCAGCCCCGGCCAGAAGCTCGCCGTCGTCGTGCCGATGGACAAGCTCTACATCGTCGGCAACTTCAAGGAGACGCAGCTCGGCCGGATGGTGCCTGGCGAGAAGGTCCGCATCACCGTCGACGCTATCGACGGCCAGTCCTTCGAAGGCACGGTTTCCTCGCTGGCGCCGGCTTCGGGCGCGGTGTTCTCGCTGCTTCCGCCGGAAAACGCCACCGGCAACTTCACCAAGGTGGTGCAGCGCGTGCCCGTGCGCATCGACGTGCCGGCCGACGTGCTGAAGGCCGGCAAGCTGCGCGCCGGGCTGAGCGTCGTCGTCGCTGTCGACAGCCGCACCGCGCCGGCTTCGACAACCAACTGATTGGGGGGCGGCCCGGCGGCCGATCGAGCGCCGGGCCGTCCAGCCTGCTTTATCGTTTTCGGCGCAATTCGGGACCGCCACGCGCTCGTCCCAGGAATTGCCCAGGGAGGCCATGACATGGCAACCGCAACCATCACCGCAGGATCAATGCCCGGACGTCCGGTCGTCGCCGCGCCGGCCCTGCCCGCCGACCATATGCCTGTGCGCCGCGTCGTCGCCTTCCTGGCGATGGTGTTCGGCATGTTCATGGCGATCCTGGACATCCAGATCGTCTCGGCCTCGCTCTCGGAAATCCAGGCGGGCCTGAGCGCCAGCTCCGACGAGATCCCGTGGGTGCAGACCGCCTACCTGATCGCCGAGGTGGTGATGATCCCGCTGTCCGGCTTCCTCAGCCGCATGCTGTCGACGCGCGTGCTGTTCACCACCGCGGCGGCCGGCTTCACCGCGGCCAGCGCGCTCGCCGCCACCGCCACCAATATCGACCAGATGATCGTCTACCGCGCCATCCAGGGCTTTATCGGCGGCGGCATGATCCCCAGCGTCTTCGCGGCCGCCTTCACCATCTTTCCGCCCTCCAAGCGCGCCATCGTCTCGCCGATGATCGGCCTGGTGGCGACGCTGGCGCCGACGATCGGCCCGACGGTGGGCGGCTATATCAGCCACGCCATGTCCTGGCACTGGCTGTTCCTGATCAATGTCGTGCCCGGCATCCTGGTGGCGACGGCAGCCTGGTCGCTGATCGATTTCGACAAGCCCAACCTGAAACTGTTCTCGAAGTTCGACTGGTGGGGCCTGATCGGCATGGCCGCTTTCCTCGGCTGCATGGAATATGTGCTTGAGGAAGGCCCGAACCACGACTGGCTGCAGGAGCCGGCGGTGTTCGCCTGCGCCATCATCATGACCATCGGCGGCGTCATCTTCTTCTGGCGCGTCTTCACCGCCGAGGAGCCGATCGTCGACCTGAGGGCCTTCAGCAACATCAACTTCGCCTTCGGCTCGCTGTTCTCCTTCGTCGTCGGCATCGGCCTCTATGGGCTCACCTATCTCTATCCGGTGTTCCTGGGCCGTATCCGCGGCTACGATTCGATGATGATCGGCGAGGCGCTGTTCGTCAGCGGCCTGGCGATGTTCTTCACCGCGCCCGTTGCCGGCATCCTGTCGAACAAGATCGACCTGAGGCTGATGATGATGATCGGCTTCGTCGGCTTTGCCACCGGCACCTGGTGGATGACGCATCTTACGGCCGACTGGGATTTCTATGAGCTGTTGATCCCGCAGATCCTGCGCGGCTGTTCGATGATGCTGTGCATGGTGCCGATCAACAACATCGCGCTCGGTACGCTGCCGCCGGAACGGCTGAAGAACGCGTCGGGCCTGTTCAATCTGACCCGCAACCTTGGCGGCGCCGTCGGCCTCGCGGTGATCAACACGGTGCTGATCGACCGCAACGCCTTCCACTATGCGCGGCTCTCCGAGCATGTGCAGTGGGGCAGCGAGACCGCGCAGACCAGGCTGCAGAACATGACGCAGAATTTCGAGCAGACCGCCGGTCTCGACGCAGCAAGCGCTGCGATCTCGAAGCTGTCCGGCATGGTGCACCAGCAGGCGGCGCTTTTGTCCTTCATGGACGTGTTCATGATGCTGACGGTGCTGTTCGCCTCGCTCGGATTTTTCGTTCTGTTCATCAACAAGCCGGCCCCGCAGGGCGGCGGTAGCGGCGGAGGCCATTGAGGAGCCGGAACCCCCGCCTGGCTTCCTCAACGCGTGACCCCGGAAATCGGTGTCGATTTCCGGGGTCATTCTCTTTGGAGAGATTGAACGTGTCTCTTTGTTTTTTAACGCAATTCCGGATGGAAACCGCTAGAGGCGCAAATCGCAATCGTCATTCCAGGGCGGAGCAGGAGCGCAGCTCCGTCGCGGAGACCCTGGAATCCATGCCGTTACCTTCGCCAAGGCGTGCAACGGAGCAAAATTCTGCACTGTGGCGGCGCTTCCAAGTCACGGAATGGATTCTATGGTCTGCGCCGCGTCGCTTCGCTCCTTGCTTCGCCATAGAATGACGACGTTGGGGCGGCCCCGGCGTTTGCGCTGATTCCCGGAAATGAACGGAAATCTTGCACCGAGACAAACGGCAACCTTTCAAAATCCCTGTGTCGGGGAACTAGACACTTTTGCTCAGGCTGAAGCCGGCTTGAAGCTTAGCGCCACGCCGTTGATGCAGTGGCGCAGGCCGGTGGGCGGCGGGCCGTCGTCGAAGACATGACCGAGATGGCCTCCGCAGCGCCGGCAGTGGACCTCGGTGCGGGTCATGCCGAGAGAATTGTCCACGGTCTTGCCGATGGAATTGGCGATCTCCTGGTAGAAGCTCGGCCAGCCGGTGCCGGAATCGAATTTCGTCTCGGACGAATAGACCGGCAGGTCGCAGCCGGCACAGGCGAAGATGCCCTTGCGATGCTCGTTGAGCAGCGGGCTGGTACCTGGATATTCGGTGCCTTGCTTGCGCAGCACGTCGAAGGCCTCGTCCGACAGAATGGCGTGCCATTCGGCATCGGTCTTGGTGACTTCGAACGTCTCGGCGGCGAGAGCGGGTTTCGGTCCGCCGGCACGCAGCATCGCTGCGGATCCGACGATGAGAGCGGTGGCGGCGGCCCCGCTCCAGAGAAAATCGCGACGGTTCATGGCCGTTCCTCCTGACGCATTTTGCCAAGATAGAGCCCGGGCCGGAAATCAAAAGCCGGTGACGCCCCATCTCCTCGTTCGAGCAATTCCGGACAGAACCTTCCTGGAACGTTCCGGATGCTGCTCCGCGCCGCCCTTGCGGGATGGTGCGGAGCAATCCTTGCCGGCGGCGCGGATCTTGGATGTCGCGGCCGGCGCTCAGCCATGTCTTCGCCGGCCGGGTCCGCTTTGTTACATCTTCGGCAAGAGAACCTTGTCGATGACGTGGATGACGCCGTTCGACTGGCGGGCATCGGCGATGGTGACATGGGCGACATTGCCGTTCTCGTCGGTGACGGTGACCTTGCCCTTCTCCGCCTTCAGCGTCAGCTCGCAGCCGCCGACGGTCTTGACCTGGTGGGCGCCGCCATCGGCCTTGGCCATCTTGGCGACGTCGGCGGCCAGCGCCTTGGCGGCGACGACATGGCAGGTCAGCACCTTGGTCAGCTTGTCCTTGTTCTCGGGCTTGAGCAGCGTGTCGACCGTGCCGGCGGGCAGCGCCGCAAAAGCCTCGTTGGTCGGCGCGAAGACGGTGAACGGACCGGCGCCCTGCAGCGTGTCGACCAGGCCGGCGGCCTTGACGGCGGCGACCAGCGTGGTGTGGTCCTTCGAATTGACGGCGTTCTCGATGATGTTCTTCTTGGCATACATCGGCGCGCCGCCGACCATCGGATTGGCAGCGTAGGCAACGGCGCCGAGCGCCGAAAGGCCAAGTGTAGAGGCAAGCAAAAGGGTGGCGAGTTTACGCATGGTGTCAGTCTCCTCGGGTTGTTTCTTCCCGTCCTTGGGAACGCGAGGAGATACGGGGCCGAAAAACGTTAGTTTCACGAAGGGCGCGAGTTTTTTATTCCAGTGCTTTATTGTGTCCGCGTCACCGATAGCAACAGCGAACTTTTCCTGCCTGGCAAAGGAGGATATACACTTCAGTTAGCCTTCGACAATCGGCTGACCAGGGTCAGATGCCCTTCAGGTCACCCGCGGCGACGACCGGACCGGTCGGCTGGCCGGTCGGCGAACCGCCAGGGGGCTCGAGGCTGACGGCGAGCACGGCGCCTTGCGCCAGCTTCTGCTGGACGGCCGGCGTGACCGCCATGCGCGCGGTCGGGCCGGTGGGGATGACGCCCATCGAGACCGGCGCGTTCTTGCCTTCGATCATCCACAGCTCGAAGTCCTTGCCGGCGCCGCGGTCGCCGGAGACCAGCGACAGGCCGACCTCGTGGCGGGCGGCGTCATAGACGGCAAGATATTTGACGTTGCTGTTGTCGGCGGCCAGAGAGGCGACCAGCCTGGTCTCGGGCGGCTTGACCGGCGGGTTGACGTAAGGCAGGGCGACATAGACGGCCAAAGCGGCGATGGCCGCTGCGGCGAGGCCGCGCCAGAAGGCAAGGCTCGCCCACAGGCCGCCGCTGGGCGTAGACACGGACGACGCGAACAGGCGGCGGTCGATTGCCACTTTCACCGAATCCGGCGGCTCGACCGCGGCATAGGCGGCGGCCATGGGCGCGAAATGGGCTTCCCAGGCATCGACCAGGCGGGCGAACGCCGCCTCGGCATCGATGCGACGGGAAGCGATCTGGCGCTCGTCGGCTGCCAGAACGCCGAGAACGTACTCGGCGGCGAGCAGATCGTCGCCTCCACGTTCCGGTCCGTTGTCCTCTGCCAGCGTCATCTTTCCAGGCATTCTCTCAGTTTCAGCAGGCTTCGCCGCAGCCAGGTCCGCATCGTGTTCAGCGGAACCTTGAAGCGCTCCGCCAGCTCGGCATAGCTTTCGCCGCCCAGATAGGCGCCCCGGACGGCCGCTGCCCGGTCTTGTTCCAGTTCGTCGAGGCAATGGTGGATGCGTTCGGTCTCGCCGCCCGCCACAGCCATGGCCTCGGGTCCCGGCGCCGGATCGGCGACGTCGAGGGCCATATCGATGTTGGCGGAAGGACTGCGCCGCGACCGGATGCGATCGATCGCATGGTTGCGCGCAACGGCCACCAGCCAGGAAATCGGGCTCAGATCGGAAACCGCGAAACGGTCCGCCTTCGTCCAGATTTTGACGAAGACCTCCTGCAGCGCTTCTTCCGCATCACCCCGGTCCCTCAAGACACGAAGGCAGACGCCGAAAAGTTTCCCGCTGGTCTGCTTGTAGAGCAGATCGAACGCAGCCCGGTCCTTCATCGAAGTCCGGACGATCAGCTTGCTGATGTCCTGAGGCCCCATGCAGGCAAATTAGAAGATTGCGATTTAATTGCAACGGCGGCGGAAGCGTTGTCCACCAGCGGCCGCGGGCCGATCCCAGGCGTCTCGACACTGGATCGTTGCCAAGCAAATCCTTGCCCCTTGCCCGACGCAATTCCAAACGGAAAACAGCTCACACTTTTCTTGGAATTGCTCTAGCCTCTCGAAAAACCGGGGGATGCGGATGTCGATCGAGCGTGTACTTTGGGAGCAGGATGCGACAGGGCTTGGCGAGCTCGTCCACAAAGGGGAAATCGCGCCGCAGGAGCTGGTCGATGCGGCGATCGCGCGCGCCGAAGCGACAAGGCTCGATATCAATGCGATTGCCACGCCGCTTTACGACGCCGCGCGGGCACGGGCCAAGACCGTCGACCGCACGCTGCCGCTGGCCGGCGTGCCCTTCGCGCTCAAGGATCTCGGCATCGGCATCAAGGGCGTGCCGATCCATGGCGGCAGCCGCATCCCGCCCTTCACCGCCGATTTCGACTCGGTAATGGTCGAGCGCTATCTGGCCGCCGGCTTGATCCCGATCGTCACCAGCACCTCCCCCGAGCATGGGCTCAGGTTGATGACGGAGTCGGCCCGCTTCGGCATCACCCGCAATCCCTGGAATACCGGGCACACGACCGGTGGCTCCTCCGGCGGCTCGGCGGCGCTCGTCGCCGCGGGCGTGGTGCCGGCGGCGCATGCTTCGGACGGCGGCGGCTCGATCCGCGTGCCTTCGGCCTGCAGCGGGCTGGTCGGCTTGAAGACCTCGCGCGGCCGCGTGCCACTGACGCCCCTCGTCAGCGAAAGCTGGTACGGCATGGTCGTCGACCACGCCGTCAGCCGCTCGGTGCGCGATACCGCGCTGCTGCTCGATCTCACCCACGGCGCCGATCCGCTCTCGCCCTATGCGGCCCGCGCACCGAAAGGCTCGTTTGCCGCAGCCGCGGCGCGCGAGCCCGGCAAGCTCAGCCTCGCCGTCTACCGCAAGTCGCCGCTCGGCCTGCCGATCTCGGCTGAGACGCTTGAGGCGCTCGACACCGCGGTGGCGCTGGCGCGCGAAGGCGGCCACACGGTGGAGGAGATCGACCTGCCTTTCATCGGCCGCGATTTCATTTCCGATTTCTGCCGGAGTGTCGCCGCGGCCGTTGCCGGCACGATGCGGGCCGAGGCGCAGCGCGTCGGCCGCCCGGTGGCCGGCGAGGTCGAGCGCGCCACGCGCGTGCTCACCCGTCTCGGTGAAATGTTGTCGGCCGGCGAGGTTTACGAGGGCGTGCAGCGGCTCAACGCCACGGCGCGGCGGCTGATCGAAGAGACCGCGCGCTACGACGCCGTGCTGATGCCGCTGATCGCGCATCCGCCTTTGGCCTGCGGTTCGATGGACCCCAAGGGCGCCGACGAATTCATCGAGAACCTGCTCGACAAACTGCATCTCACCCGCCTGCTCAAGGTCAAGGCGGTGTTCGGCCAGCTGATGGACAAGAGCCTGTGGTTCACCCATTGGCCGGCGATCCAGAACGTCAGCGGGCAGCCGTCGATCGCGCTGCCGGTGCACGTCACGGCGGACGGCCTGCCACTCGGCATCCAGGCCGCCGGCCGGCCCGGCGACGAGGAGACGCTTTTGTCCTTCGCCGCGCAGATGGAGAAGCTTTCGGGATGGCTGAAGCGGCGCGCGCCTCTCAAGGTGCCCGGCGGTTCTGCGCAGGGATTTTGAAAAGTTGCCGGTCCAACCTCGTCATTCCAGGGGCGGAGCAGCCGCGCAGCGGCGTCGCGGAGACCCTGGAATCCATTCCGTGACGTTGGTCAAAGAGTGCAGCGGAGCAGAATTCTACACCGCAGCAGCGCTCTGAAGCCACGGAATGGATCCTCGGGTCTGCGCGCGTCGCTTCGCTCCTTGCTCCGCCTGTGGATGACGAGGTTGGGCCGTTTCGGCCAATCTCCAAGGCATGCCGCTTGCCAACACAAACACGGCCTGCCCCGGCAAAATTACTGTGCTGGCGAATTAGCAGATTTCGTCATTGTGTCCGTGAAATCAGGGCAAACGCTGGCGATCGGCTGAAGGCTCCCAACCTCGTCATTCCAGGGCGGAGCAGCCGCGAAGCGGCGTCGCGCAGACCCGAGGATCCATTCCGTGGCTTCAGAGCGCTGCTGCGGTGTAGAATTCTGCTCCGCTGCACTCTTTGACCAACGTCACGGAATGGATTCCAGGGTCTCCGCGACGCCGCTGCGCGGCTGCTCCGCCCCTGGAATGACGAGGTTGGACCGGCAACTTTTCAAAATCCCTGCGCAGAACCGCCGGGCACCTTGAGAGGCGCGCGCCGCTTCAGCCATCCCGAAAGCTTCTCCATCTGCGCGGCGAAGGACAAAAGCGTCTCCTCGTCGCCGGGCCGGCCGGCGGCCTGGATGCCGAGTGGCAGGCCGTCCGCCGTGACGTGCACCGGCAGCGCGATCGACGGCTGCCCGCTGACGTTCTGGATCGCCGGCCAATGGGTGAACCACAGGCTCTTGTCCATCAGCTGGCCGAACACCGCCTTGACCTTGAGCAGGCGGGTGAGATGCAGTTTGTCGAGCAGGTTCTCGATGAATTCGTCGGCGCCCTTGGGGTCCATCGAACCGCAGGCCAAAGGCGGATGCGCGATCAGCGGCATCAGCACGGCGTCGTAGCGCGCGGTCTCTTCGATCAGCCGCCGCGCCGTGGCGTTGAGCCGCTGCACGCCCTCGTAAACCTCGCCGGCCGACAACATTTCACCGAGACGGGTGAGCACGCGCGTGGCGCGCTCGACCTCGCCGGCCACCGGGCGGCCGACGCGCTGCGCCTCGGCCCGCATCGTGCCGGCAACGGCCGCGGCGACACTCCGGCAGAAATCGGAAATGAAATCGCGGCCGATGAAAGGCAGGTCGATCTCCTCCACCGTGTGGCCGCCTTCGCGCGCCAGCGCCACCGCGGTGTCGAGCGCCTCAAGCGTCTCAGCCGAGATCGGCAGGCCGAGCGGCGACTTGCGGTAGACGGCGAGGCTGAGCTTGCCGGGCTCGCGCGCCGCGGCTGCGGCAAACGAGCCTTTCGGTGCGCGGGCCGCATAGGGCGAGAGCGGATCGGCGCCGTGGGTGAGATCGAGCAGCAGCGCGGTATCGCGCACCGAGCGGCTGACGGCGTGGTCGACGACCATGCCGTACCAGCTTTCGCTGACGAGGGGCGTCAGTGGCACGCGGCCGCGCGAGGTCTTCAAGCCGACCAGCCCGCTGCAGGCCGAAGGCACGCGGATCGAGCCGCCGCCGTCCGAAGCATGCGCCGCCGGCACCACGCCCGCGGCGACGAGCGCCGCCGAGCCGCCGGAGGAGCCACCGGTCGTGTGCCCGGTATTCCAGGGATTGCGGGTGATGCCGAAGCGGGCCGACTCCGTCATCAACCTGAGCCCATGCTCGGGGGAGGTGCTGGTGACGATCGGGATCAAGCCGGCGGCCAGATAGCGCTCGACCATTACCGAGTCGAAATCGGCGGTGAAGGGCGGGATGCGGCTGCCGCCATGGATCGGCACGCCCTTGATGCCGATGCCGAGATCCTTGAGCGCGAAGGGCACGCCGGCCAGCGGCAGCGTGCGGTCGACGGTCTTGGCCCGTGCCCGCGCGGCGTCGTAAAGCGGCGTGGCAATCGCATTGATATCGAGCCTTGTCGCTTCGGCGCGCGCGATCGCCGCATCGACCAGCTCCTGCGGCGCGATTTCCCCTTTGTGGACGAGCTCGCCAAGCCCTGTCGCATCCTGCTCCCAAAGTACACGCTCGATCGACATCCGCATCCCCCGGTTTTTCGAGAGGCTAGAGCAATTCCAAGAAAAGTGTGAGCTGTTTTCCGTTTGGAATTGCGTCGGGCAAGGGGCAAGGATTTGCTTGGCAACGATCCAGTGTCGAGACGCCTGGGATCGGCCCGCGGCCGCTGGTGGACAACGCTTCCGCCGCCGTTGCAATTAAATCGCAATCTTCTAATTTGCCTGCATGGGGCCTCAGGACATCAGCAAGCTGATCGTCCGGACTTCGATGAAGGACCGGGCTGCGTTCGATCTGCTCTACAAGCAGACCAGCGGGAAACTTTTCGGCGTCTGCCTTCGTGTCTTGAGGGACCGGGGTGATGCGGAAGAAGCGCTGCAGGAGGTCTTCGTCAAAATCTGGACGAAGGCGGACCGTTTCGCGGTTTCCGATCTGAGCCCGATTTCCTGGCTGGTGGCCGTTGCGCGCAACCATGCGATCGATCGCATCCGGTCGCGGCGCAGTCCTTCCGCCAACATCGATATGGCCCTCGACGTCGCCGATCCGGCGCCGGGACCCGAGGCCATGGCTGTGGCGGGCGGCGAGACCGAACGCATCCACCATTGCCTCGACGAACTGGAACAAGACCGGGCAGCGGCCGTCCGGGGCGCCTATCTGGGCGGCGAAAGCTATGCCGAGCTGGCGGAGCGCTTCAAGGTTCCGCTGAACACGATGCGGACCTGGCTGCGGCGAAGCCTGCTGAAACTGAGAGAATGCCTGGAAAGATGACGCTGGCAGAGGACAACGGACCGGAACGTGGAGGCGACGATCTGCTCGCCGCCGAGTACGTTCTCGGCGTTCTGGCAGCCGACGAGCGCCAGATCGCTTCCCGTCGCATCGATGCCGAGGCGGCGTTCGCCCGCCTGGTCGATGCCTGGGAAGCCCATTTCGCGCCCATGGCCGCCGCCTATGCCGCGGTCGAGCCGCCGGATTCGGTGAAAGTGGCAATCGACCGCCGCCTGTTCGCGTCGTCCGTGTCTACGCCCAGCGGCGGCCTGTGGGCGAGCCTTGCCTTCTGGCGCGGCCTCGCCGCAGCGGCCATCGCCGCTTTGGCCGTCTATGTCGCCCTGCCTTACGTCAACCCGCCGGTCAAGCCGCCCGAGACCAGGCTGGTCGCCTCTCTGGCCGCCGACAACAGCAACGTCAAATATCTTGCCGTCTATGACGCCGCCCGCCACGAGGTCGGCCTGTCGCTGGTCTCCGGCGACCGCGGCGCCGGCAAGGACTTCGAGCTGTGGATGATCGAAGGCAAGAACGCGCCGGTCTCGATGGGCGTCATCCCCACCGGCCCGACCGCGCGCATGGCGGTCACGCCGGCCGTCCAGCAGAAGCTGGCGCAAGGCGCCGTGCTCGCCGTCAGCCTCGAGCCCCCTGGCGGTTCGCCGACCGGCCAGCCGACCGGTCCGGTCGTCGCCGCGGGTGACCTGAAGGGCATCTGACCCTGGTCAGCCGATTGTCGAAGGCTAACTGAAGTGTATATCCTCCTTTGCCAGGCAGGAAAAGTTCGCTGTTGCTATCGGTGACGCGGACACAATAAAGCACTGGAATAAAAAACTCGCGCCCTTCGTGAAACTAACGTTTTTCGGCCCCGTATCTCCTCGCGTTCCCAAGGACGGGAAGAAACAACCCGAGGAGACTGACACCATGCGTAAACTCGCCACCCTTTTGCTTGCCTCTACACTTGGCCTTTCGGCGCTCGGCGCCGTTGCCTACGCTGCCAATCCGATGGTCGGCGGCGCGCCGATGTATGCCAAGAAGAACATCATCGAGAACGCCGTCAATTCGAAGGACCACACCACGCTGGTCGCCGCCGTCAAGGCCGCCGGCCTGGTCGACACGCTGCAGGGCGCCGGTCCGTTCACCGTCTTCGCGCCGACCAACGAGGCTTTTGCGGCGCTGCCCGCCGGCACGGTCGACACGCTGCTCAAGCCCGAGAACAAGGACAAGCTGACCAAGGTGCTGACCTGCCATGTCGTCGCCGCCAAGGCGCTGGCCGCCGACGTCGCCAAGATGGCCAAGGCCGATGGCGGCGCCCACCAGGTCAAGACCGTCGGCGGCTGCGAGCTGACGCTGAAGGCGGAGAAGGGCAAGGTCACCGTCACCGACGAGAACGGCAATGTCGCCCATGTCACCATCGCCGATGCCCGCCAGTCGAACGGCGTCATCCACGTCATCGACAAGGTTCTCTTGCCGAAGATGTAACAAAGCGGACCCGGCCGGCGAAGACATGGCTGAGCGCCGGCCGCGACATCCAAGATCCGCGCCGCCGGCAAGGATTGCTCCGCACCATCCCGCAAGGGCGGCGCGGAGCAGCATCCGGAACGTTCCAGGAAGGTTCTGTCCGGAATTGCTCGAACGAGGAGATGGGGCGTCACCGGCTTTTGATTTCCGGCCCGGGCTCTATCTTGGCAAAATGCGTCAGGAGGAACGGCCATGAACCGTCGCGATTTTCTCTGGAGCGGGGCCGCCGCCACCGCTCTCATCGTCGGATCCGCAGCGATGCTGCGTGCCGGCGGACCGAAACCCGCTCTCGCCGCCGAGACGTTCGAAGTCACCAAGACCGATGCCGAATGGCACGCCATTCTGTCGGACGAGGCCTTCGACGTGCTGCGCAAGCAAGGCACCGAATATCCAGGTACCAGCCCGCTGCTCAACGAGCATCGCAAGGGCATCTTCGCCTGTGCCGGCTGCGACCTGCCGGTCTATTCGTCCGAGACGAAATTCGATTCCGGCACCGGCTGGCCGAGCTTCTACCAGGAGATCGCCAATTCCATCGGCAAGACCGTGGACAATTCTCTCGGCATGACCCGCACCGAGGTCCACTGCCGGCGCTGCGGAGGCCATCTCGGTCATGTCTTCGACGACGGCCCGCCGCCCACCGGCCTGCGCCACTGCATCAACGGCGTGGCGCTAAGCTTCAAGCCGGCTTCAGCCTGAGCAAAAGTGTCTAGTTCCCCGACACAGGGATTTTGAAAGGTTGCCGTTTGTCTCGGTGCAAGATTTCCGTTCATTTCCGGGAATCAGCGCAAACGCCGGGGCCGCCCCAACGTCGTCATTCTATGGCGAAGCAAGGAGCGAAGCGACGCGGCGCAGACCATAGAATCCATTCCGTGACTTGGAAGCGCCGCCACAGTGCAGAATTTTGCTCCGTTGCACGCCTTGGCGAAGGTAACGGCATGGATTCCAGGGTCTCCGCGACGGAGCTGCGCTCCTGCTCCGCCCTGGAATGACGATTGCGATTTGCGCCTCTAGCGGTTTCCATCCGGAATTGCGTTAAAAAACAAAGAGACACGTTCAATCTCTCCAAAGAGAATGACCCCGGAAATCGACACCGATTTCCGGGGTCACGCGTTGAGGAAGCCAGGCGGGGGTTCCGGCTCCTCAATGGCCTCCGCCGCTACCGCCGCCCTGCGGGGCCGGCTTGTTGATGAACAGAACGAAAAATCCGAGCGAGGCGAACAGCACCGTCAGCATCATGAACACGTCCATGAAGGACAAAAGCGCCGCCTGCTGGTGCACCATGCCGGACAGCTTCGAGATCGCAGCGCTTGCTGCGTCGAGACCGGCGGTCTGCTCGAAATTCTGCGTCATGTTCTGCAGCCTGGTCTGCGCGGTCTCGCTGCCCCACTGCACATGCTCGGAGAGCCGCGCATAGTGGAAGGCGTTGCGGTCGATCAGCACCGTGTTGATCACCGCGAGGCCGACGGCGCCGCCAAGGTTGCGGGTCAGATTGAACAGGCCCGACGCGTTCTTCAGCCGTTCCGGCGGCAGCGTACCGAGCGCGATGTTGTTGATCGGCACCATGCACAGCATCATCGAACAGCCGCGCAGGATCTGCGGGATCAACAGCTCATAGAAATCCCAGTCGGCCGTAAGATGCGTCATCCACCAGGTGCCGGTGGCAAAGCCGACGAAGCCGATCATCATCATCAGCCTCAGGTCGATCTTGTTCGACAGGATGCCGGCAACGGGCGCGGTGAAGAACATCGCCAGGCCGCTGACGAACAGCGCCTCGCCGATCATCATCGAATCGTAGCCGCGGATACGGCCCAGGAACACCGGATAGAGATAGGTGAGCCCATAGAGGCCGATGCCGACGACGAAGGAGAACAGCGAGCCGAAGGCGAAGTTGATGTTGCTGAAGGCCCTCAGGTCGACGATCGGCTCCTCGGCGGTGAAGACGCGCCAGAAGAAGATGACGCCGCCGATGGTCATGATGATGGCGCAGGCGAACACCGCCGGCTCCTGCAGCCAGTCGTGGTTCGGGCCTTCCTCAAGCACATATTCCATGCAGCCGAGGAAAGCGGCCATGCCGATCAGGCCCCACCAGTCGAACTTCGAGAACAGTTTCAGGTTGGGCTTGTCGAAATCGATCAGCGACCAGGCTGCCGTCGCCACCAGGATGCCGGGCACGACATTGATCAGGAACAGCCAGTGCCAGGACATGGCGTGGCTGATATAGCCGCCCACCGTCGGGCCGATCGTCGGCGCCAGCGTCGCCACCAGGCCGATCATCGGCGAGACGATGGCGCGCTTGGAGGGCGGAAAGATGGTGAAGGCGGCCGCGAAGACGCTGGGGATCATGCCGCCGCCGATAAAGCCCTGGATGGCGCGGTAGACGATCATCTGGTCGATATTGGTGGCGGTGGCGGCGAGCGCGCTGGCCGCGGTGAAGCCGGCCGCCGCGGTGGTGAACAGCACGCGCGTCGACAGCATGCGGCTGAGGAAGCCGGACAGCGGGATCATCACCACCTCGGCGATCAGGTAGGCGGTCTGCACCCACGGGATCTCGTCGGAGCTGGCGCTCAGGCCCGCCTGGATTTCCGAGAGCGAGGCCGAGACGATCTGGATGTCCAGGATCGCCATGAACATGCCGAACACCATCGCCAGGAAGGCGACGACGCGGCGCACAGGCATATGGTCGGCGGGCAGGGCCGGCGCGGCGACGACCGGACGTCCGGGCATTGATCCTGCGGTGATGGTTGCGGTTGCCATGTCATGGCCTCCCTGGGCAATTCCTGGGACGAGCGCGTGGCGGTCCCGAATTGCGCCGAAAACGATAAAGCAGGCTGGACGGCCCGGCGCTCGATCGGCCGCCGGGCCGCCCCCCAATCAGTTGGTTGTCGAAGCCGGCGCGGTGCGGCTGTCGACAGCGACGACGACGCTCAGCCCGGCGCGCAGCTTGCCGGCCTTCAGCACGTCGGCCGGCACGTCGATGCGCACGGGCACGCGCTGCACCACCTTGGTGAAGTTGCCGGTGGCGTTTTCCGGCGGAAGCAGCGAGAACACCGCGCCCGAAGCCGGCGCCAGCGAGGAAACCGTGCCTTCGAAGGACTGGCCGTCGATAGCGTCGACGGTGATGCGGACCTTCTCGCCAGGCACCATCCGGCCGAGCTGCGTCTCCTTGAAGTTGCCGACGATGTAGAGCTTGTCCATCGGCACGACGACGGCGAGCTTCTGGCCGGGGCTGACGAGATCGCCCTGCTCGACCGTGCGGTTGCCGACGACGCCGTCATAGGGCGCCTTCAGCACGGTGAAGGACAGGTCGCGCTGGGCCTTGTCGCGGCTGAGCTGCAGCGAGGCGAGCGTCGAGGCCTGCTCCGCGCGCTGGGCTTCCAGAACGCCGATATTGGCTTGCGCCGCGGCGATCTGCGCATCGGCGCCGACAAGCGCCGCCTTGGCCTGGTCGAGCGCGGTCTGGGCGTCGTCGAGCTGGGCCTGCGTGCCGACATGGGTCTTGACGAGTTGCGCCGCCCGCACCTGGGCGCGCGCCGCATTGTCGGCAGAAGCCTGGTCCGCGACCTTCTGCGCCTGGGCCTGCGACAGCGAGGCCTGGGCCGCCTTGGTCTGGGCGTCGATGCGGTCGAGCGTCTTCGCCAAGGTGGCGATCTGCGCCTCGGCCTGGGCGACGGCGATCTTGTAGTCGCCATTGTCGATGACGAACAGCGGATCGCCGGCCTTGACCAGCTGATTCTCGCTCACCAGCACCTTGTCGATATAACCGGATATTTTCGGCGAGACGAACGACATATCGGCCTGGACATAGGCGTCGTCGGTGGAGATCATGAACCGGCCGTCGGTCCAATAGTTATAACCATACCAGGAACCGGCGCCGAGCAGGGCAAGCCCGATGATCGGTAACAGGAAAGAGCGGACAGAGCGCTTCTTCTTGGCGGGTGCTTCAGCCGCGGGCGTCGCAACGGGAGCGGCGGGCTGGACAGGAACTTCCGGCGCTTCGGTCGAAGGCTGGACCTTGGCGTTGGGAAAAGAGCGGACTTCGGCGGTGGCGGGCGCGTTCGAGGACATAGCGATCTCTCTGGATGTCAGTCAGACTGAACCGTTCGGTTCGAATTGGAGATTGACATAGCGCGGAAAGAGGACCATATCAAGAGGAAATCGAACCGAGCGGTTCGAAATATTTTTCAAGGAACGACTTCCATGGTCGACACGACAGCCGATAGCGATCTGCTCGACTTACGCAAGGGCCGCCCGGCGGCCGGGCAGGATCCCGTAAAGCGGGCCCAGATCATCGAGGGCGCCCGCCGCGTCTTTATAGATAAGGGTTTTGAAGCGGCCTCGATGAACGACATCACGCGCGAGGCCGGCGTCTCCAAGGGCACGATCTACGTCTATTTCGAGAACAAGGAAGAGCTGTTCGAGGCTCTCATCGAGGAAGAGCGCGGCACCATCTTCAAGAACATGTATGAGGTGCTCGACCACTTCGACGACCTGCGCAAGACGCTGGTGAAATTTGGCACCGTGCTGTCGGTCAAGATCACCTCGGCCAAGGTCATCCAGGCCCAGCGCACGGTGGTCGGCGCGTCCGACAGGATACCCGAGCTCGGCGCCCGGTTTTACGAGCGCGGCCCGAAGCGCGGCCACGACAGGGTCATGGCCTTCCTCAATGAAGCCGTCGAGCGCGGCCTGCTCAAGATCGACGATGTCGATCTTGCCGCCTATCAGTTCACCGAGCTCTGTCTCGCCGGCCTGTTCCGGCAGTGCATCTTTTCCTACCGCACCAAGGCGCCGAGCCAGGCGGAGATCGAGCACATCGTGACCTCCGGTGTCGATGTCTTCCTCAAGGCCTACGGCACGGAAAAATTCCTCGCCGAGGAAAAGGCGTTGCAATCGGCCTGACCGTTCGGGCATGCGGATCCCGGAGCGCGAAGGGCGAAGCTGAAGGGGTCGCGAGGCGTCTCCGCGAAGTCCATCGGCGGTCTGCCTCGACCGAGAAGACCGGCCTGAAGACCCCCCTCTCAAAATATCGATCGGCATCGTCCGGCAGGCGCTTTCGGAAGGACCTGTTAACCATCGCTTCCTATGTCTCGGGAGACGTTCAATCGGCGAGTCTCGAGAATGACATCCATGCGTTTCCCCCGTGCCACTCATCCCGGCGCCTCAGCCCACAACAGCGACGACGAACATCGCAATCCGCGGGAAACCGGGCGCCATGGCGCGGTCCCGCAAGCAGGGCAGGTCGTGCCGCTGCGAGTCCTGCCCGGGGCCGAATCGAGCGCAGCTCGTAACGCATCGTCCGAATCGGCCGGCGACGATTTCGGCCTCCCCGCCTGGCAGAACTATTTCTTCCTTGCGCCCAATGTGCGTTTCACGCGCACGCCGGACACCGACCTCGCCAGGCGGGCCGCCCCGCCGGAGGATGCGCCGACCAAGGCATCCGCGGCCGAGCCCGTCCGGCCTGCGCCGCCGGCTCCGCCGCCAGCCGCTCCGGTCCGGAAAAGTTCCGCCGCTCCCGCCACGGCGCCGATGCAAACCAGGCTGGTCCGCGCACCAGCCACTGTTGCCCCAGCCGCCGTCCCGAGCCCTCCGACCGCGCCGACCCAGGCTGCCGCTGCGCCGGCGCCAAAACCGCGCCCGAGCGGACTGCGCTGGTCCTATCTTTCCGATCATGCCTTTTTCGAGTTCGGCATGCCCTTCCTGGCCGAGCGCCTGGCGCGGGCGCGTCTGACTGAGGCCGCGCAGGCGCCTGCCGTTCCGGCGCAGCCATTGATGCAGCCGGTGCCGGCGCAGCGTCCGGCCGCGCAACCGGTCCAGCCCCGCGCCGCCTTCCTGGGCGAGGCGACGTCATTTTACCGGGTCATCGAATGGCGCTCCAACGCGGTTGAGGCAAGTCCGATCTCGGCGCCCGTGCCGGCTCCGGCGGCCGCCCAACCGGCGCCTGCCAAGCCCATGCCGATCTCCGACCCGGTAAGCGCTAGGAAAGCCAGGCAGGCACCTTCCCTACCCGTCGCCGGCGAAGTCGTGCCGCTATCCGCGATGGGCGGCTACGAGCTTCCTTCAGAAGAGCTTTTGCAGATGCCGCCCGAGGGCCAGGGCTTCTACATGTCGCAGGAGCGGATGGAGCAGAATGCCGACCTGCTCGAAAGCGTGCTGGAGGATTTCGGCGTCAAGGGCGAGATCATCCATGTCCGGCCGGGGCCGGTCGTCACGCTGTACGAGTTCGAGCCGGCGCCGGGCGTGAAATCCAGCCGCGTCATCGGGCTCGCCGACGATATCGCCCGCTCCATGTCGGCCGTCTCGGCGCGAGTGGCCGTGGTGCCGGGCCGCAATGTCATCGGCATCGAGCTGCCCAACGAGACGCGCGAGACGGTCTATTTCCGCGAGCTGATCGGCTCGGCCGGCTTCCGCAACACCTCCTGCAAGCTGGCGCTCGGCCTCGGCAAGACGATCGGCGGCGAACCGGTCATCGCTGAGCTCGCCAAGATGCCGCATCTCCTGGTGGCGGGCACCACCGGGTCGGGCAAGTCGGTCGCCATCAACACCATGATCCTGTCGCTGCTCTTCCGGATGAAACCGCAGGAATGCCGTCTCATCATGGTCGACCCCAAGATGCTGGAGCTCTCCGTCTATGACGGCATCCCGCATCTTTTGACGCCGGTCGTCACCGATCCGAAAAAGGCCGTCACGGCGCTGAAATGGGCGGTGCGCGAGATGGAGGATCGCTACCGCAAGATGGCGCGCCTCGGCGTGCGCAACATCGACGGCTACAACCAGCGCGCGGCAGGCGCCCGCGACAAGGGCGAGGTCGTGACCATGCAGGTGCAGGCCGGCTTCGAGAGGGGCACCGGCGAGCCGCTGTTCGAGGAGCGCGCGATCGACCTCGCGCCGATGCCCTATATCGTCATCATCGTCGACGAGATGGCCGACCTGATGATGGTGGCCGGCAAGGAGATCGAAGGCGCCATCCAGCGGCTGGCGCAGATGGCGCGCGCCGCCGGAATCCATCTGATCATGGCGACGCAACGCCCGTCCGTCGATGTCATCACCGGCACGATCAAAGCCAATTTCCCGACCCGCATCTCGTTCCAAGTGACGTCGAAGATCGACAGCCGCACCATCCTCGGCGAGCAGGGCGCCGAGCAACTGCTCGGCCAGGGCGACATGCTGCACATGGCCGGCGGCGGGCGCATTTCGCGCGTGCACGGCCCCTTCGTTTCCGATGTCGAGGTCGAGCATGTCGTGGCGCATCTGAAGGCGCAGGGACGTCCCGAATATCTCGACACCGTCACCGCCGACGAGGAAGAGGAACAGGAAGCGGCCGACGCCGGCCCGGTCTTCGACAAAAGCGCGATGGCCGAGGAGGATGGCGACGCGCTCTATGAGGAAGCCGTCAAAGTGGTCAAGCGCGACAAGAAGTGCTCGACCTCCTACATCCAGCGCCGCCTCGGCGTCGGCTACAACCGCGCCGCCTCATTGGTCGAGCGCATGGAAAAGGAAGGCCTGGTCGGCGCCCCCAACCATGTCGGCAAGCGCGAGATCCTCACCGGCCGGCGCGATCGTGAGCCGGAACGCGACGAGATGGATTGATCCTGAGGGTCGGTCCCTGGCGGGCGGCGTCAGCCGCCGTTCGCTACCAAAGCGATGGCGGCGCGCAGCTCGTCCAGGCCCTCGGCTTTTTCCGACGAGGTGGCCAGCACCAGTGGAAACGCCGCCGGCCGCTTCTTGATCTTGGCCAGCGTCTCCTCGACCAGCCTCGGCACGCCGGCGGCCTTGATCTTGTCGGTCTTGGTCAGCACCACCTGGTAGGAGACTGCCGCCTTGTCGAGCAGCGTCAGCACTTCCTCGTCCTTGGCCTTGATGCCGTGGCGCGCGTCGATCAGCACATAGACGCGCTTCAGCGTCACGCGGCCCTGCAGATATTCGTAGATGAGTTTCGTCCACTCATCGACCTTGTCCTTCGGCGCGCTGGCATAGCCGTAGCCCGGCATGTCGACCAACGCCATCGGCGGCAGGTCGGCGCCCTCGCCGGAAAAGCCGTCGGGCACGAAATAATTGAGCTCCTGCGTGCGCCCCGGCGTGTTCGAGGTGCGCGCCAGGCCCTTGTGCCCGACCAGCGCGTTGATCAGCGACGATTTGCCGACATTGGAACGACCGGCGAAGGCGATCTCCGGCGGGCCTTCCGGCGGCAGGAACTTCATCGACGGCACGCCGCGGATGAAGACCCAGCCACGGGTGAACAGCTCCGGGCTGATCGCCGTTTCGTTCGGGGTCTTGTCGTTTGTCATTTTTTCGGGCGCGTTCAAACCGCTGCCTCCAGCCTTGAAATGTCGGCGCCGCGAATGGCGTTGAGGTTGCGGCTGATCTTGTCGACCGGCCAGTCCCACCAGGCCGCCTTGAGCAGCCGCCGCACCGTGAACTCGTCGAAGCGCATCTTCACTATCCTTGCCGGATTGCCGGCCACGATCGCATAAGGCGGCACGTCGTGCGTGACAACCGATTTCGCGGCGACAATGGCGCCGTCGCCCACCGTCACGCCCGGCATGATCACCGCATCCATGCCGATCCACACGTCATTGTAGATCG
>NZ_VFWS01000074.1:0-24934 GCF_006443065.1 Mesorhizobium sp. B1-1-5
GGCTGATTGAGGCGGCGCGCCATGGGCGGCAACCGATGGGCGATCATCCGCGTCACCGGAATTAATGCCACCAGCAGGATGATGAAAGGCACCGAGCGGAAGCCGTTGATGATGGGAAATATTCTCTCAAAGATTTGATGACTTGGAGCACACCCGGCGAGCGGATGTTCGATATGGCAAAGGCGGGCAGCGCCTATGAAGCGCGCCGGGCAAGACGCAAAGGCAATCGGTCGCCTCCCAGCAGCGACGAGACGGTCGGCAAGCCGCGCGCCTCCTGCGTGGCAAAGCCCAATCGGGTCAGGCAGGCCCGTGCCAGGGCCGCATTGCTGTCGATGACCACTAATCCGGCCGGATCGTTGAGGCTGGCGGCCACCACGGACAGTTCGGTGCAGCCGAGAAGCGCTGCATCGGCACCGGCCATTTGCGCGAGATCGAGCGCGCGCTCGGTCTCAGCCGCGGCTTCCGCAATCGAACCGGCCTTGACGAGCATGATTGCGCTGTCGACGCGCTCCTGAAATTCGGCGTCCTGCGCAAGGCAGAGGTCGAATCCCGCCGACGATATCCTGTCCTGATAAAAGCCGGAGACCAGCGTGCCCCGGGTTGCGAGGTTCGCGACCTTGCCCCGGTCCAGGCTGCGGCGGATCTCCGCCACGACCGCGTCGGCGATGTGGATGATCTCGGCTGGCGAGTTCGCCGCCAGCCTGTCGTACCAATGATGTGCGGTGTTGCAGGGCATGGCGATACAGGCAACGCCGAGCGCGTTGAGCGTCGCGACCGCAGCTTGCAGCGACGCCAGCGGCCCGTCATGGCCGGCCAAGATCGCTTCGGTTCGGTCGGGCAGTTGCGGCACGCTGAGGATGACGGAAGGCACATGCTCGTTGTCGCGCAGTGCCCCGGTCATCCGGGTCAGCTTGAAGTAGAAGTCGGCCGATGCGAGCGGCCCGAGACCGCCGATGATGCCGAGTTGCGGACGGATGCCGTCGTCGATCATAGCACGGGCTCGGCTTCGAGCTCTTGCGCGACGGTTTCAGCAGCCTGCGCCGCCTCCCGATGGCTGGGCGCGATCATTGCCGTGCTTGCGGCCACGGTGGAGACGCTGGACAGCGTCATCAGCGTGTCCACGGCCGCGTCCACCGCGACGAACAGGACGAACGCCGCCTCGAAGGGAAGCTTCAGATAGCCACAGACAATGGACATCTGCGACAGGATGAGCAGGCTGCCCATGCCGCCTGTCGTCAGCGCCAGAAGCGCAGAGACGACACCGACAAGCAAGAGGTCCGGGATCGCCAGCGGATGGCCGTAGAGCTGGGCGATGAACAGGACGCCCGAGGTGTAGACCAGCGCCGGGCCGGTCCGCAGCAGCGCCGCCTGCAGGGGCACGAGCAGCTCGACGACCACCAGGTTGAATCTCAGGCGCTCCGTCAAAAGGTTGATGACCCAGGGCAGCGAGGCGACCGTGGAGCGCGTTGTGATGGCCACCATCAGAAGCGGCTGAAGGGTCTTGATCGTGGCCCAATAGCTTCGCCGCGAGCGTATGGCGATGACGGCAAACGCGCCGGCGAGGAATGTCACGCAGGAAAGGCCCATCACCAGCAGGTAGCCACCCATCAGCATCAGCGGCTTGATGCCGGTCGACGCGGTCTGGTCGGCGATCAGGATGAAGGTCGCGAAGGGCAATCCCCAGACGAACCAGTTGGTCAGCACCGTGCAGGCCTTGTACACCGCGTTGAGCGCCTGTGAGAGGCTGAGCGACGAGGGCTGGGGAATCCTGCCCATCGCGAGCCCGAAAAGCAGGCAGAACAACAGGACCTGGATGGTCTGGCCCGAGGCCAGCGCGTTGAAGACGTTGTTCGGCACCAGATCCAGGAAGATCGAATGAGCGCTGCTCGGATCGCCGGTGGGCGGTGGCGGCTGGAAGGGGAAGGCGAGATCGGTGGAGACGCTGCCTTGGGAATTGATGAACTCGCCGAGCTCGATGCGCGACTGCGGGTTCTCGATCTGGCCGGGCTTGAGGATCAGCGAATAGGTGCCGCTGACCAGCACGGCGAGGAACGACACGACAAGAACGGCTATGCCCACCTTGCCGAGGTAGCGGACCGATTTCGGGTCCTGGACCATGGCGGTGATAGAGAAGATCACCGACGAGACCAGGTAGGGCAGGACGACCATCTTGAGGAAATTCAAGTAGACCTGCGCGACAGGGCTGATCGCATGGGCGAAGGCCGGGTAATAGAGGCCGCACAGGATCCCGGCCAGGATCATGATGATCGTCGTCGCCGGCGAGCGCAGGATGCGCTTTGCCGCCAGGCGCCAATCGAAAGGCATGGCTGCGGCTACATCCGAGACGGCCATTGTCAGGCTTTGCTCCCGTGGCGATAACGCGCGATGATCTCGTCGGTGTTGAGGACCTGCTGGCCTCGTGCGAGATCGAGATAGAGATCGACGAAGGCCGCCAGATGCGGATTGTCCGGACTGATGCCGACGGCGATCGTATCGACCTTGTCGGTCAGCGTGATCGAGCGCGCGACCACCGTCATCGACGGATCGTCCACCATCAGCTTCTTGATCTCGAAATCGTCGCGATAGGCGAGGTCGATCGTGCCGTTGCGGATCGCATCGATAACGGTATTCCAGCCGGCGAAGCGCTGGATCGTCGCGTGCGGAAACGTGGCGGCCGCGTAGGTGGCGAAGGACGAGCCTTCGATCACGCCGAGATCGCCGGAGAAATCACGGATGATCTGTTCAGCCGGCTTGCCCTGCGTGATGCGCGCCAGGTTGACGCGGTTCGCCAGCAGCCCCTGGTGCAGCATGGCGTAAGGCCGCGAATAGAGGATCGAGCGGCCGCGCCGGAGGGTGCGGCTCAGCTTGCCGATCGCCAGGTCCGCCTGGCCGGACGTCAGCTGCTGCACCATGGCGTCGAAGGTCCCGGCTGATCGGTCGAACACCGGTTCGACGCCGAGTTCCGCGGCTATGCCACGCGCCAGGTCCATATCGATGCCGCTGTCCCCAGAGCCGTCGGCCGGGAAGAAGGGATCGGACGCGAAGGCCGGCATGGCGATACGCAGCTTGTTGTCGCTGACGATAGGCTTGGGAGCGTCTTGCGCCTGGGCCGGCGTGGCCAGGGCTTGCGCCTGCGCGAGCAGCAGCCCTCCGCCTCCGGCTGCAAACAGCGTGCGACGTGTAAGCGGCATGCGCATTTCTCTATCGTGCAGGAGAGCCGGACAACAATTCTGACCGATACGCAGTATGCACGCCGAAGTTAAGTAAAGGTATCTTTTGTTTTGCGCTTTTTTACATTGCAGACGGCTGAAATGGCCTTAGGAGACATGCAGACTTTCTAAAATAAACGAGGTCCGCGGGCGAGGCGTGTTGTTGCGCGGTTCGTGCGAGGGTTGTCAGAACGTCTCGACCCAAGGCCTCAGCTCGACCTCGAAGCTCCAGGCGCTGCGATGCTGGCGATGGACGGCGAGATAGGTCTCGGCGATCGCATCGGGGGAGAGGCGACGATCCGGCCGGTCGGACTCGGGCGCCTGTCCGGCCGGCTCGATCTGGCCGTCGATGATGAAATGCGCGACGTGGATGTTCTTCGGACCGAGCTCGCGTGCCATCGATTGCGCCAGCCCGCGCAGGCCGAATTTCGGCATGGCGAAACCGGCGGAACCGGAGAACCCTTTCAGGCTTGCGCTGGCGCCGGTGAACAGGATCGAGCCGGAACCACGTGCAAGAAGCCGGCGCGCCGCCTGCTGGCCGACAAGGAAGCCGCCATAGGCACCGACGAGCAGGGCTTGCTTGACCGCTTGCGCGTCGAGCTCGGCGATTGGCCCGCGCGTGCGACCGCTGGCATTGAAGACTGCAATTTCGAGGGGGCCGGTCTTGTCGACCGCCTCGAAGAGCCGCTCGACGGAGGCTGCGTCCGAAACATCGGTTTCCACTGCCTGCGCGCCGATTTCCTTGACCAGCGCGGACAATTTGCTGACGTTGCGGGCGGCAAGGACGACACGGAAATCCTCCTTGGCGAGAAGCCGCGCCAGCGAGGCGCTTAACCCGGAGCCGGCGCCCGCGATCACTGCAACATTGGCTGCCATGCGTTTCCTCCTTGACATAATCCATCCGGGCAGTCGCCCGGCCGATGGTCTTTGTTCGCAGCCTCGCGCCTTCTTCGCCGAGAGGCAAGGACGGCGTTCGTTTTCACCATTCGATGCAAAAAGCCGTCGGTCTATGCGCCGGCCTGCTCGGGTGTAGCGAGACACTTGCCTGCCGGGCCGATCCGTCCGACACGTGAATGAAGGGCGATTCGAGGAACGACCATGGAACCAATCTGGGCCGTCGGCCTGATGACCGGCACGGTGCTCGACGGCAATATCGACGTGGCGCTGATCAAGACCGATGGCGAGCGCATCGCCGACGCCGGCACCTACACGCTGGCCCCCTACCCGCAGTCGATCCGCAGCTTGCTCGAAGAGACGCTGCGCCAGGCGCGCGCCTGGAATTTCGAAGGGCCGGAACCGGCGATTTTTCGCGAGGCCGAGGAGGCGCTGACGCGCGCGCAATCGGCTGCGGTCAGGCATCTGGTTGAGAGCCAGGGGATGAGCATGGCCGATATCGGCGTCGTCGGCTTCCACGGCCAGACCGTGCTGCATCGCGCCCCGCAGCCAGGACGCATCGGCCGCACGCGCCAGCTCGGCGATGGCGAGCTGATGGCCTCGCTGCTCGGCACCAGGGTCGCCTATGATTTCCGTTCCGCCGATGTCGCGGCCGGCGGGCAAGGCGCGCCTCTAGCCGCCGCCTATCATGCAGCGCTGCTTAAAGAGGCGGACGCCAGCGGCGACACCGCCGTGCTCAATCTCGGCGGCGTCGGCAACATCACATGGTGGGACGGCAAAGACGCAATCGTCGCCTTCGACACCGGGCCGGCCAATGCGCCGGTCAACGATTTCATCAAATCGAAAGGCCTCGGCGAGATGGACCGCGACGGCAGGCTGGCTGCCGCCGGCAAGGTCGACGAGGAACGGCTCGCCAAGCTCCTGCAGCATCCCTACCTGACGAAGCCCTATCCGAAATCGCTCGACCGCTTCGACTTCACCGCGGCGATGGCCGAAGGGCTGAACGCCGAGGACGGCGCTGCGACGCTGACCGCCTTCACCGTCTCGGCCGTCGGCAAGGCGCTCGACCTGTTGCCGCGTCGACCGAAGCGGCTCGCGGTCAGCGGCGGCGGCCGTCACAATCCGACGATGATGGCAATGCTCGAAAGCCGCGCCGGCGTTGAAGTGGTGCAGGCCGAGACGCTCGGATGGAAGGGCGACGCCGTCGAGGCGGAATGTTTCGCTTTCCTCGCCGTGCGCGTGCTGCGCGGCCTGCCGATCAGCTTTCCGAGCACCACCGGTGCGCCAAAGCCGATGCGCGGCGGAAAGTTGACGGACTGATCAGGACGACAGTTTCTTCTGCAGGAAGATGCGGCTGCGGCCGGTGGGGAAGTCAGTCAGCGTGCCGAACGGTTGATAGCCCTGGCGCCGGTAAACCTTCTCGGCGATCGGATTGAAAGTGTCGATCCAGGCGCCGTGGCAGCCGCGCGCGGCAGCCTCCTGTTCGGCCGCGTCGAGCATGCCGGCGGCAACGCCTTTTCCGCGCAGCTTTTCGTCGACCCACAGCCACTGCACGTAGAGCCAGCCCCAGGCAGTGTAGCCGGAAACGCCGGCGACAACGACGCCGCGCTCGTCGCGCACGAAAACCGCCAGCGACTGTCGGCCCGAGGCGCCGACATCGGCATCGTTGAAAGCGGTAAGGCTTCCGCCCAGGAAAGCGAGGTCCTGCGGCGAGGGCTCGGCGGTGATCTCGAGGCTCGTCTTCATCGGCTGCGACTCCGGTTCGCGAGCCAGCCTTAGAGCAATTCCAGGGAAAGTGCGAAACGGTTTTGTGGCCGTAGGCGCGAGGAGTAAGGCAGGCCTGTTACCGAGGACCGACTGACCGCCACGCCGCGGCGCCCGCCGCCACCAGCATCAATCCCGCGGCGATCAAGGCGCAATTGGCGAAGCCGAGGCCTGTGTAGAGCGGGCCGAAGCCTGCCGTGCCGACGGTGACGGCGAGATAGGTGACCGCGCTGTTCAGGCCCATGATGGTGCCGCGCCGCGACGGGTCGAGCGCGGTGAGGCGCATGACCAGCACGTTCAGCCCGAAATGGTTGGCAAGGCCCCAGGCCGCGATCGTCGCGATCAGCAGGCCGAAGCCGCCGCTGGCCAGGGCAATCGCGACATAGACGGCGGCGACCAGCAGATAAGCGAAAGGCATGACGCGGCGGGCGCCGAGGCGATCGATGACACCGTCGAGCAAGGCGGCCGCGCCGAAGCCGAGACCGTAGGCGACCGCCGCCAGGCCATTGGCGCTGACCGGCTCGCCGAGGGCTTCGTGGAGATGATCGCCGAGATAGCCGTAGACGCCGTAGAAGGCGGTCATGAAGGCGCCGCAGGCAATGAGTAGCGGCAGGATGCCGGGAACGGCGAGCGCGCCGAGCGGCGACGGCGCGGGGCCGCTTTTCCTGATGTCGTGCAGCGAGCTCATCGCCAGACCGGCAACGGCCGCTCCTGCGAGCATTGCAACGGCCGCGAAGACGGCACGCCAATGGATGAGATCGGCCAGCACCGCCGACAGCGAGACGCCAGCGACCATGGAGAGCGTCCAGCCGGTCAGCACGACGCCGATGGTGCCGCTCTCGCGGCCGGGCGGCGCGATCGCGGCCGAGCTGGCATAGATCGCCGGCATGGCTATACCGGCGGCGATGCCGGCAACGAGCTGGGCGGCCACCAGCATCGCCACTGTCGGCGCCAAGGCGCTGGCGACCAGCGCGATGGCCAGCAGCAGCAATGCGCCCTGAAGCATGCGGCGCGCGCCGATCCGGTCGATGTAGCGGGCAAGGAAGAGCGCGCTGGCCGACGTGCCGAGGCCGAAGGCGGCGGCGGCCGTCATTACCGCCGGCACGCTTGCGCCGAATGACGCCGCGACGACGGGCGCGATCGGTCCCAGAACCAGCGAATTGGAGCCGATGACGGCGATGCAGCCGGTCAGCAGATAGGCGGCTGCAGGGATTGGCGCGCGGGGCGCCTCAGTCATAATTGCTGATTGATTGCTGTTCGACATATCATCATAATGGCCGAATTAAATTCCGCATCAATGGAGAATTTCCATATGGACACAGAAACAGATGACATTCAGCGGAACAAGCATCCGACCCGCGAGGTCGACCCGATCGACCGAAAGATATTAGGCGTCCTGGTCGAGGACGCGACCATCAGCTATGCCGAGCTCGGTGAGCGCGTCGGCCTGTCGGCGCCGGCGGCGCATGAGCGGGTCAAGCGGCTGAAGCGCAGCGGCGCCATCCGCGCCACATCGGCGATCATCGATCCGAGGGCGGTGAAGAAGCCGCTGCTTGCCTTCGTGCATATCGACACAAGGGGCTGGGGCAAGACGCCGGAGCTGATGGCGGTCTCCAAATATCCGGAGGTCGAGGAGATCCACACGGTCGCCGGCGACACCTGCATGCTGCTCAAGGTGCGCACCGAGGACACCCGCGCGCTGGAGGGCCTGCTGGCCCGTCTCTACGACACGCCCGGCGTCACCTCGACGCGCAGCTATGTCGTGCTCTCGACCTATCTCGAGCGCCCTGTGCAGCCCGAGATCACAAGCGAATGGCCGGCGCCGAAGCACATGGCAACGCCTATGTATTAGGCCGTTGCCGGCTGATGGCGCCCGGAACGTGCCAGCAGATAGAACGCCGCGACATGCGTGATCATCAGCAGCGGCACGTAGAGGATTGGGATCGCATAGGTCGCGCCCAACTGTCCGGCATGGCCAGGAAGATCGAGCACGACGCCGTGATAGTAGTCGACGACAATGTCCACCACGCCTACGAGGTTGAAGGCGACGACCAGCGGCCAGAAGATCACAGGCCTCGCGACGGTGAATAGCGCCAGCATGGCGAGCAGGCCGGTGGCGAAGTCGCCATAGGCGGCGAAGCTTGCGAAGGCAGGAGCAAGATCGGGACCGACGACGCCCGGGATGAGGAAGACGAGCCCGAAGAAGCGGAAGCTGTGCAGCGTTGCGATGGCGCGTTGCGCCGCCATCGGCTCCATCGACCTCAGCCTTGGCCAGATATAGGCGGCGAAGCAAAGCAGCCACGGCACGTAGCCGAGCACGAGATGGATGTTGAAGATCATCGCAGGTGACATCTTCGCCTCCTATCAAGCCTTGACCGGAACAGCCTCGAACACTGCCGTCAGAATGCCCAGCCGTCCCTCCATGAGATTGCGCCCAAGATTGGTGGCGAAGTCGGCGAAACCCTGCCCCATGACGACGCCGAGATTGAGCGAAGGCGGCGGGCCGGAGGCACGGAGCTCGGCGAACCAGGCCTTGGCGGCAGCCGTGTCGTCGCGACGGACGAGCGTGCCGAAGCCAGCGGCTTCGATCGCCTCGCAGGTCGCTTCGGCCGTCAGCAGGAAGCTTTCGCCCGGCGTCTTCGCCCAGGGCACCGGATAGAGCGGATCGCCACCATTCAACACGACATCGAATGTCGCGAATTTTCCGCCCGGCTTCAAAACGCGCCTTATCTCGCGGTAGAGCAGCGGCCGGTCGGCGATGTTCATCGCCACATGCTGCAAGAGCGCGGCATCGAAACGGCTGTCTTCGAAAGGCAGCGCCAGCGCGCTGCCGGTTTCGAACGACACTTTGTCATCTTGCCCGGTTCGCGTGGTCAGGTAACGCGCGGCCTCGACGAAGGGTTCGCTGAGATCGACGCCGGTCACCGCGCAGCCATAGGTCTCGGCAAGAAACCGCGCCGGCCCGCCAACGCCGGATCCGACGTCGAGCACGGACATGTCGGCGGAGATGCCGGCAAGGCTGGCGAGTTCCGCCGTCGCGGCCAGCCCGCGGGTATGGAACTGGTCGAGGGTCGCCAGTTGTTCGGGCTTCAGCCGCTGTTGCTCAGGCCCAAACACCGCCAGTGCGTTCTTCAATCGATCGGTCAAGCCGGTCGCGCGATAGTGGTCGCGCACGCGATCGAGTTCATCGGTCATTGCCATTTCCCTTCAGGCTTCCAACGTCATGGATGAAATAAGGCCGCTTTCCGCGAACCACTATCCACGATAATGTCGATGGGTCATGAAGCAGAACTTCACAGTCAGGCATGGCGCGCTCGACGGCGTCGAAGCATTCCTGAGCGTCGCAAGGCACCGCAATTTCCGCAAGGCGGCGGCCGAGCTCGCCGTCACCCCGTCAGCGATCAGCCAGGCGATACGAACGCTCGAGGCGCGCATCGGCGCCGCGCTGTTCATCCGCACGACGCGCAGCGTCGGCCTCACCGAAGCCGGCGAGCGCTTCTTCGCGCGCGCCCGGCCCGCCTTCGAGGAACTGATCGCCGCGAGCGAGATCGCGCGCGGGATGGGCCAGCGGCCGGCGGGGCTCTTGCGCCTTTCGGTACCGCCGGCCGTGGTGCCGATGCTGCTGGAGCCGATGGTCGCCTCCTTCTGCCAGGCCTATCCTGAGATCGAGCTGGAGATCGTGGCCAGCGGCGAACTCGCCGATCTCGCCGCTGAAGGATTCGACGCCGGCATCCGGATGGGCGACTTGATCGCGCCCGACATGGTCGCGGTCCGCCTGACGCCCTCCTTTCCGATGGCGGTCGTTGGCAGCCCGGATTATCTGCGCCAGCGCGCGGCGCCCGAGCGCATCGAGGACCTGCGCGACCATGCCTGCTTGCGCCTGCGCCGCTCGAATGGTTCGGTCGCGCCCTGGTCCTTCGTCGACGGCAACAAGGCCGTCGAGGCAATCGTGTCGGGACCGCTCATCGCGCACGATTATCCGTCGCTGCTCGGCGCGGCGATCCAGGGTGTCGGGCTGGCGCAGGTGCCAGGCCCGATCGCCGAAGCGCCGATCGCAGACGGGCGACTCCAGGCACTGCTCGGCCGTTTCGCGATGACCACGCCGGGCGTTTTCCTCTATTATCCGGAAAGGCATCAGGTTCTGCCCAAACTGCGCGCCTTCATCGACCACATCAGGCAAACCGAGCGGCGTTGACGCCGCCCCGAAGCGATCAGGCCGGCGACGGTTAAGCTGACGCTTCGAAAGCCCGTGAAGGCAGTTGAGCCAAGCGATAAGCCGCTCGACCGCAGCCGAGCAGCGATGCTGCGCGGGGACGCGACCTACTCCCTCGCGTGCCAGGCAAGGAATCTGCGTATCTCCTCCCGCTTGTCTTCGGACAAACCGGCAAGCAGGTTCTCGTCCAAGTACCCTTCCCGTATGAGAACGGCGAAACCGAGGATAAGTTGTGAATAGCGATAGTCGAACATCCGGTCGATCTCTCGCCGCTGCTGCTGCAGATAGTCCTCGACCTCCCACATCTCGGCCGGCGTTGTCGCATTGCTGGCCTTCTTTTTGAATTCGGCCATTATCTTGCCGAGCGCGGCCTCCAGCGCTGCATCGAAGGCGGCGCGAGCGACTTTCTTCTCGGACGGAGACCATTTTAGACCGAAGCTCATGAAACACCTCCTTGCGGCCTCAGATGCTTGGCACGTTGCGACACGAATGGTCGCTTCATTGGCCAGCGTGGGATTCGATCAAGGATCGGATACGTTCCGCATCCGACTGCGCGACCGGATTGTAGACGATCATGCCGAGCTCGGGTCGACCGTCAACAGCAAAGACCGAGAACTCCAGCTCGATAAGCCCGATCTCGGGATGCCGCAGACGCTTCACGCCTTCGCCGTGCGCTGGCACGACGTCATTGTCGCGCCAGAGTGCTGCGAACTCGGGGCTGATCCTGGAAAGCTCCTCGACGAGTTCCGTGACCTCCGCGCCGGCTCCGGCGCGGACGGCGTCGGCCCTGAAGGACCCAACCACGAAACGCGCGACGCTCTGCCAGTCGTCCTGCGCATGGCGCACGCGCGGATTGCCGAACATCAGGCGCAGGATGTTGCGCTGCTCGCGCGGCAGCTTGGAATAGTCGGTCAGCATCGCGGCCGCGGCACGGTTCCAGGCAACCACGTCCCAGGTCGCGGTCTTGATGATCGCCGGGCTCGGGTCCAAGGCGTCGAGGACGCGCTGCAGGCGCGGCGTCACGCTGTCCACGCTTTTGTAGCGGACTTCCGGCGGCCGCCCGAGACCCAGCATGAACAGATGCTCGCGTTCGGGTTCGGTCAGCATCAGCCCGGTAGCGATCCGGTTGAGCACGTCCGCGGACGGCGCGCCGCCCCGCCCTTGCTCCAGCCAGGTATACCAGGTCGGGCTGATATTGGCGCGCTGCGCCACCTCTTCGCGACGCAGCCCTTGCGTGCGCCGGCGCCCCGTGGCGAAGCCGAAGGCGGCGGGATCGAGGCGCATGCGGCGATCTCGCAAAAAGGTGCCAAGCTTGTTGGTCGTCTCGACGGGCATTGCGATCCTGTTGGCTGTTATACCATGATAAAGTCACTACTTTAACAGAATGAGTTATAGCGCAAATAAGGCCTCCGAACAACCACAGGAGACCCTCCCATGCGTGTATTCCTCACCGGCGCGACCGGCTTCATCGGTTCCAGGATTGTGCCCGAACTTCTTGCCGCCGGCCATAAGGTGCTCGGCCTGACCCGCTCCGATGCAGGCGCGCGGTCGCTTGTCGCCGCGGGCGCCGAGCCCCATCGCGGCGACCTCGAAGACCTCGACAGCCTGCGCGACGGCGCGGCGAAATCGGATGCGGTGATCCACACCGCTTTCGATCACAATTTCTCGAATTTCGTGGCCAATTGCGAGAAGGACAAGCGCGTCATCGAAGCGCTGGGCGGCGCGCTGGCCGGCTCGGACCGGTTGCTGATCATCACCTCCGGTGTGGGCATGGGTTCCGCCGAGCACGGACAGCCGGCGAGAGAAGACGTGTTCAACACCGACCATCCCAATCCGCGCATCCTGTCGGAGCTTACCGGCGCGGCGATGGCCGAGAAGGGCGTCAAGGTATCGGTGGTGCGGTTGCCGCAGGTGCATGACACTGTGAAGCAGGGCCTGATCACACCGCTGATCGCGCAGACGCGCGCCAAGGGCGTGTCGGCCTATCTTGGCGAAGGCCGCAACCGGTGGTCGGCGGCGCATGTGCTGGATGTCGCGAAGCTCTACCAGCTGGCGCTGGACAAGCGGGAAGCCGGCGTGCGCTATAACGCCGTCGCGGAGGAAGGCATCCCGGTGCGCGAGATCGCGGAAGTGATCGGCGCCGGTCTCAACGTGCCGGTGGTCTCGCTCTCGCAGGAAGAGGTTGCCGACCATTTCGGATGGCTTGCCATGTTCGCCGGCCTCGACATGCCGGCGTCGAGCGAATGGACGCGCGCGCATCTCGGCTGGCAGCCGACGGGACCCGGCCTCATCGCCGATCTCGAGCGAATGGATTACACGCAGGCGGCCGCAGCCTGATCCTGCGTGGCCTTATCCAAGGGTCTCCGAGAGCGGATCAGCCCCTGTTTGAAGGGCTGACCCGGCCTCGGGATCTGCGGTCTACTTCCCGCAATAGTGGTCGTTGATGTCGTTGACCGCATCCGCATCCGGTCCGACGCGGTGATACGCGCAGGTGCCCGCCGACGTGGTGGGCATCTGCCGGTCGTAGTAGCGCGGACCGCCGAACAGCGTCTCGATGATGTCGTCACTGGCTGGAACATAACGCTCCTGCTCGGTTGCGCGGCGATGCCATTTGCCGGCCGAAGCCGGGCCGGCCATCGTGGCTGCCGCGGCAAGCACGAGCGCGGCGATTGCAAAATATTTCGTCATGGCAGCGACCTTCCGGCAATTCGGATCTGCAGCATAGCCAAAATCGCCAGCGGAACAAAAGTTCCCGTTTCCTGCTTGCGGCCGGTGAGTTCCTCGACACAGAAATTTGTGTTTGCGTGGGCGGTTGGCATGCGTTGGAGATTGGCCGAAAAGCGCATCGTCATCGTCATCCACGGGCGGAGCAAGGAGCGAAGCGACGCGCGCAGACCCAAGGATCCATTCCGTGACCTCAGAGCGCTGCTGCGGTGCAGAATTCTGCTTCGTTGCATTCCACGGCTCAGGTCGCGGAATGGATTCCAGGGTCTCCGCGACGCCGCTTCGCGGCTGCTCCGCCCGTGGAATGACGAGGTTGAGGGCTTTAGCCAATCCCCGGCGTTTGCGCTGATTCCGGCGGAAATGATTGGTGAAGATCTTGCTCGCCAGCGAACGGCAATCGCAACGGCGAGCCCATCTCGCGAATGACCGCGATTGGTCTCCGCGACAGCCAACAGCAGATGAGGGAGCCGATAGCCAGAGCCTGCGCGGTTTCGATCATTCTTCAAGCGCTATCAGCGAACGCATCAGGGTTGCCCTTGCTGAAGCGAGATGCGCTCGGCAGGCCTTTGCAACCCGGGCGGGGTTTCGGCTTTCGAGCGCGTCGATATAGGTGATGTGCTCAAGGAGCGCTGCCTTGTTGCGCTGCTTTTCGTCCTGCTTGTTCCATTGGTAGTGATAGTGGAAAATGAAGCTGATGATGTCGTAGAAACCGTCGATGAAGCGGTTTGGCGATGCCTCGTTTATGAGCCGGTGAAACCGGTTGTCGAGGCCGGAGAAATCGTGAAAGCGGCTTTCGATCCGCTTCAGCAGGTCGACATGTGCGATCTTGAGCGCGGCGAGCTTGGTCCACAGCGGGGAATTCTCAGGCTGCTGTGAAAACAGATGCGCCGAGCGCAATTCGAACATCACCCTGATCTCGAACAGCTCAAGCGCGAAATCCTCCGTGAAGCCTTTGAAAAGCCAACCGGTATTCGGCCTTTTCTCGATCAGCCCAAACCGGCTGAAGCGGATCAGGAACTCGCGGATTCCGTTGGTCGCAACACCGAACTGCCGCGCAAGCTCAAGCTCGTTTATGCTCGTGCCGGGTCTGGTGTCGCCCCGCAGCATCCACTCCATGAATTGCTGCTCGACATGCTTGGCGCGCGGCGTGGTTTCGGCGTCGGGATAGTAATCATTTTCGTCGACCACGCGCTCCGCAATCCTAATGCCGTTGCGCTCAGCGATAAGTTTGCGACGAACAAGTTCCTGTAGAACCTTTCGGACGGTCGTGCGGCTGACGCCCATTCGCCGTTTCAACTCGTTCTCGGACGGAAGCTCCCCGACCAGTTGCCCATCATGCAGCATACTGGCGACGCGGTTGAACGCCTTCTTGTAGACAGTGTCGGTTCTCATAGGACTTCCCCGAAACATTAGCTTGTTCTTTTTAGCATGAACTTTATCCATAAAAAACAACTTGACCCGATCAGTCTCGTTGTTTTTTATCGATAAGAAGAGGAGCTAGACACGATCTGAGTTTTTGACGACGCGGCGCAATCAGCCTCGGCGGGGAGAGAAATATTGCCTGAAACGGGAAATACCGGCACCACCGTCGGCGAGACCGCATTGCCGGCGCCCAAGAAGCAAGACGCCGTTCCCGGCCTTGCACTTGGCCTGACCTTGCTGAGTGCTGGTCCGGTCGTCATCCTGGCCTTGCTGATCGTCATCCTCGGTTTTCTGTCGCCCTATTTCCTGACAGGGCGCAACCTCGGCAACATCCTCGCCCAAACCGCCGTGATCTCGGTTGTGGCGATGGGCCAGCATCTGGTCATCCTGACACGCGGCATCGATCTTTCCGTCGGATCGAACCTTGCACTGGCCTCCGTCGTCGGCGCCCTCGCCTTTCATGGCGGCGCGCCCGCATTCGCGGTGATCGCGGTGATGGTTGGCTGCGGCGCGGCGGTGGGCGCCATCAACGGGCTCTTCTACGTCTTCGGCCGGCTGCCGCATCCTTTCATCATCACGCTGGCAACATTGAGCATCGCCAAGGGCTTGGCGCTCCAGCTGGCCGATGGGCGCGCCATACCCGGGATGCCGGATTCGATAGATGCGCTCGGCCGCGATGCGGTCTGGGGTCTGCCCGGATCGGTCTTTGTCGTCGCGGGCGTTGCCGCGGTCCTTCTGGTCATGGCCAAGACCATGGTCTGGGGACGGTGGATCTATGCCGTCGGCGGTCGACCCGACGCCGCCCTGCGCATGGGTATTCCCGTGTCCTGGGTCCTGGTTTCGGTCTATGTGATCTCGGGGCTGTGCGCCGGCATCGGCGCGGTCATACTCGCCGGCCGCACCGACGCCGGTTCCCCCTTGTTCGGCAATCTGCTTGAACTGGATACGATTGCCGCGGTGATCATCGGCGGCGCCAGTTTTCTTGGCGGCCGCGGCCATCTCGGGCACGCCTTGATCGGCGCCATCATGATCGGCGTCATCCGCAACGCGCTCAACCTGCTCAACGTCAATGTCTTTTTCCAGCTCATCGTCATCGGCGTGGTCATCGTCATCGCCGTCGAGTCCGACGTGCTGCGCAACTATCTCGAAGGGCGGGTGCGCGTCATGCAGGCCGGGAGGCAGCCATGAGCGCCGTTGCGGCCAACGCCGATCGTGCCGCCACCGCCGACCAACCCGTGCTCGCCGTACGCGGTGCCACCAAGCGGTTCGGTTCGGTTCTGGCCCTGGACGATGTCAGCATCGAGCTGCGGCGAGGTGAGATCGTCGGCCTGCTCGGCGACAATGGCGCGGGCAAATCGACGCTGACCAAATGCATCAGCGGCGTGCACCAACTCGATGCCGGCGAAATTGCCCTGGACGGTGCGCCAACCCAGATACGCTCCCCTGCGGATGCGCGCTTCGCCGGCATCGAGACCGTCTACCAGGATCTGGCGCTGTTCGACAATCTGACGCCGGGACAGAACTTCTTTGCCGGTCGCGAGCTGGCTCGCCCGCAATGGCTTCCTCGCGGCTTGCGATTTCTCCAGCAACGCAGGATGGACGCCGAGACCCGGGTTCTGCTGGAAAACCTCAAGGTGACGTTGCCGCGCTTGGACGCCGTCGTGGCCATGATGTCGGGCGGTCAAAGGCAAGCCATCGCCGTGGCCCGGTCGACCGTTTTTGCCCGCAAGGTCGTGATCCTGGACGAACCGACCGCCGCGCTTGGCCTGCGTGAATCGCGGCAGGTGCTCAACCTGGTCGCCGCCCTGCGCGACCAGGGCAATGCCGTCATCCTGATCACCCACAATATGGAACATGTCGTCGAGCTTGCCGATCGCGCCGTGGTGCTGCGCCAGGGCCGCAAGGTCGGCGAGCTTGTCCCGACCAGGGAAAACAAACAGGAGCTGGTTTCCATGATCGTTGGAGCCTGATCCGTTCGAGATTTGGGGATCGTTCCGGTCCGCAAATGCCTGAAGCGACTTCCGCCGGAAGACGCCTCAATTGCAAGGGAGGAATGAAATGCCAATGAACCTGAAACTGCTCGCCGGGCTGGCCATCGCCGTTACATTCGCGATGCCGGCTTCGGCCGCCGACAAGATCAAGGTCGGCCTGATCACCAAATTCCCCGTGCCGTTCTATTCGACCATGGAGGATGCCGCCAAGAAATACGCGGCCGCTCATCCCGAAATCGAGCTGGTCACCGGCCAGGGCCAGGCCGCTACGGACATCGAGGGCCAGATCGCGCTGATCGAGTCCATGATCACCCAAGGCGTCAAGGGCCTGGCGATCACTCCGGTCGATCCGACCGTCGCGCCGGCGCTCGACAAGGCGGTCGCCGCCGGCATCAAGGTGGTTCTCGTCGACAACAGCATCCCCAACTGGAAAGGCCAGACGGCTCTGGTCTCGACCAACAACCTCAACGGGGGCAAGATCGCCGGAGAGTATCTGAAGACCGTGCTGAAGAGCGGCGACAAGATCGGCATCCTGCAAGGTGTTCCCGGAGTGCCGGCTCTGGATGATCGGGTCACCGGCATGATGGAGGGCCTCGGCGACATCAAGGTCGACGTTGTCGGCAAGGGCGCAACCAATTGCACGCTCGAGCTCGGCACGTCGGTGACCGAAGACATCCTGACCGCCAATCCCGATCTCAAGGCGATCTACTCGGCCTGTGGCCCGCCCATTTCCGGCGCCGTCAAGTCGATAAGCAATGCGGGCATTGCCAACGACAAGATCATCCTGGTCGGCTTCGACGCCTGCTGCGGCGAGATCGAAGCGATCAAGTCCGGTGCGGAAGACGCCAGCGTCGCACAATTTCCGGCGAAGATGGGCGAGCTGGGCATCGACACTGTCGTCAAGGCAATCCACGGGGAGGCGGTCGAAGCCAATGTGGACACCGGCGCCGGCCTCGTGACGCTGCAGAACGTCAAGGACTTCGAGTGATCCAACAGTGGTCCGGCGGCGCCGCCGGACCACTTCTACCGCTGGACTGTTGCACGTTCGCCTTAGCGAAGGGGTGAATCACAAATATGGGCCCGACCATCAAAGTCGTCAGATGTGCCGCGCCGGGCAAACTGGTGTTTGAGGAGCACGAGGCGCCAGGGAGCCCGCCGGAAGGCTGGGCCTTGGTCGATGTCGCCTATGTCGGCATATGCGGGACGGACTACCACATTTTCGAGGGCAGGCATCCCTACCTCGCCTATCCACGCGTCATGGGCCACGAGGTTTCGGGAACGATCGCGGCCATCAACGCACCCGCGAACCTATCGGTCGGAGAGCAAGTCCTGATCAATCCCTATCTCGCCTGCGGAAAATGTTCGGCCTGTCGCCATGGCAAGCCGAATTGCTGCGTCGCGATAGAAGTGCTTGGCGTGCACCGCGACGGTGCCATGAGCGAGCAGATACTCGTGCCGGCGCAGAATTTGATCGCGGCGACGGGCCTGTCGCCGGTCGAGGCTGCCACGGTCGAGTTTCTGGCTATCGGTGCGCACGCGGTTCGCAGATCCATGGCCGGTCCGGGCAATCGGACGTTGGTCGTCGGCGCCGGACCGATCGGTCTTGGTGTCGCGCTTTTTGCGCGTATCGCGCGGCAGGATGTAACCGTCATGGACATCGATGCGGAACGGCTGGCCTTTGCTGGCAGCCAATTGGGATTCGACGTGATCGACGGATCGGACGGTTCGGCCGCCGAAGCGATAGCCGAGCGAACGGCCGGAACGGGTTTCGATATCGTCTATGACGCTACGGGAAACAGCCGTTCCATGGAGTCTGCCTTCGCTTTTGTTGCCCACGCAGGCGTGATGGTGATGGTCAGCGTTGTACAAGGCGATATTACCTTTTCCGATCCGGAGTTTCACAAGCGTGAAATGACGCTGATCGGCAGTCGTAACGCGACGCATGCGGATTTCCAGCACGTCATCGCCTCGATCCATGCCGGCAAAATACCGATCGACCAACTCGTCACCCATCGCACGACGCTGCGGGACAGCCCACGCGACATTGCGATCTGGGCGAAGGAGAAGGCCGGTCTGATCAAGGCCGTCATCGAGGTGGGGCGACCTGTCTGACTTGAGCAAACACGTTCAAGATACGCCGTGCCGCCTGGTGCTGGCACGGGATGCGCCCATGGAGGGAAGCAGTTCGCGCTCGAGGTGTCGATCGATCGCCGCCACGTTCAGCAGCAGCGTTTGAGCGACCAGCAAGGATGGGATGCGACAAAACCGCAGCCGAGACCAAGACTCCTGTATGTTCGCTCGATTGCGCGATCAAGGAATCAAGAAGGAATTACCCAATGGACTTGTTCAAACTGGACGGCGACGTCGCGCTGGTCACCGGCGCCGGCAGTGGCATCGGTCAGGCCATAGCGGTCGGCCTTGCGGAGGCCGGTGCCGACGTCGCGTGCTTCGGTCACGCCTCGAAGGGAGGTCTCGAGGCAACGGCCCAAAGGATCACCGCGCTCGGCCGCAAGGCGCTTGCGATAACCGGCTCGGTGACGTCGGAAACCGATCTTGCCGCCGCCGTCGAGCGTATCGAAAAGGAGCTCGGCGCGCTTACGGTTGCCGTCAACAATGCAGGTATAGGCGGCGCGCACGCGGCCGAGACCTTGCCGCTGGCCACGTGGGAAGAACTTTACGGCATCAATGTCGGCGGTGTGTTCTTGTCCTGCCAGGCCGAGGCTCGCGTGATGCTGCCGCGCCGCAAGGGATCGATCATCAACGTGGCCTCCATGTCCGGCTCGATCGTCAACCGTGGTCTCCTCCAGGCGCACTACAACTCATCGAAGGCAGCGGTCATTCACATGACCAAGAGCCTGGCGATGGAATGGTCGGACCGCGGACTGCGGCTCAACGTGCTCAGCCCCGGATACACGCTGACCCCGATGAACCGGAGGCCGGAAGTCGCCGAGCAAGTGAAGAACTTCGAGCGCGATACGCCCATGGGTCGCCTCGCGGCACCCGAGGAGATGATAGGCCCGGCAGTGTTTCTGGCCAGTCGAGCTGCGTCTTTCGTTACCGGCATCGATCTCATCGTGGATGGCGGCTTCGTGTGCTGGTAGCAGAAGCGAAGCACGGCGCGCTTCGCACTTAAATCGAAGGACGTCGCGGCCTTGGCAAAGGCCGCGGGAAACTCGCGGCGGTCCGACACGAACCGGGACCGCCGCTGCATTTGTGCCAGGTCGCCCGCCTTCTCAAGCGCATCGGTCGGCAGTGGCTAGTTATGGTGGATTTCCGTGCCCAGCACCTTCAGACACTCACGAATGAAGGCGGCAAGTGCGGTCCATCCTTTGGCCGAAACCATCGTGCCGTCTACATAGGCGTCGGTGGGCGAGAGGTCGATATAGGTGCCGCCCGCAAGGGTGACCTCCGGCTCGCAGGCCGCCAGCGCACCGACCTTCTTGCCGCGCACGACACCGTCCACCGCTATCAGAATCTGCACGCCGTGGCAGATCGTGAAGATCGGCTTCCCGGTCTCGTGGAAGTGGCGGACCATGGCCTGAACGCGCTTGTCGGTGCGGATGTATTCCGGCCCGCGGCCGCCGGCGCAGTAGACCGCATCATACTGGTCGATCTGCCTTTCCGCCTCGGAAAACGTCTTGTTGATCAGCGCGTAGTGTCCGGGTTTCTCGGTATAGGTCTGGTCGCCCTCAAAGTCGTGCAGCGAGGTCTTGATCCGGTCTCCGGCGTTCTTGTCGGGGCACACGACGTGGATGGTGTGGCCTACGGCTTCCATGGCCTGCTGATAGACGAAGATTTCGTATTCCTCGGTGAACTCTCCGGTCAGCATCAGTATCTTTTTGGCTGGCATGGTCTTCCTCTCGGTTGCGTGGCAGTGCAAGGCGCGCCTTGGGTTTTGGGCATCGGATTGTGGATGTCAGGAAGAGGCATATTTCACCCGCCTGGAACGTCCGTCTGACTATTCGAACGCAGGCAGGAGCCTGTCGCGCGAGTTCTCGATGTGCACCCGCATCGCCGTTCGCGCCGCGTTCGCATCGCCGGCTGCGAAAGCCGAGAGAATGGCTTCGTGCTCGTCGAGCGCCTCCTCGGTTACGCGCGAGTGGTACATCAGCCGGAAAATGTGAAAATGCGTGTGCTGGTGGTTCAGCGTCTCACGGATGATCTCGTTCTGCGCGAACTCCATGATCTTGTCATGGAAGATCGCATCCTGGCGGGCGAAGTTGGAATAGCGAAGGCGCTCGTCCCTGCCCTCGCCGCGGGTCATGACCCCCGCCGCCTCTTGCAGGGCCGCCAGCCGGGCAGCGTCCAGGCCGGCCGCTGCCTTGGCCGCGGCGGCAGGCTCAAGCAAAAGGCGCAACTCGTAAAGCTCGTCAAAACGCCGGCGTGTGATCTGCGGTGCGGCGCGATAGCCGACCAGGTGGGTCTTGATCACCAGGCCTTCGCCTTCCAGACGCCCGAGAGCCTCGCGGATCGGCGTATGCGAGACATCCAGTTCCCGGACGAGATTGTCCACGGTTATGCGCGACCCCGGCGCGATCCTGAGCGACATGAGTTGCTGGAAGATCGCCTCGTAGACGTCTCCCGCGAGGCTGTTCGCGCGCTGGATCCTGCCTGTCGGCCGCGCGTCGTCATCAAGCTTCACATCGGGGTTCTGCATCTTTTTGCCTCTTGACAGGAAGGACCACTAACACGATGCTCCGGCCAATTCAATCCTATATCCTATACGATTTTATAGCGGATATGTCTAAATGGAAGCGATGGATCGCCGAGCCATATTGGAAGAGCCCACTCGATGACCTTGTTCGCCGCAGCGCGATTGCCGCGTGAGATTTTGTTCGGCAAGGGCCAGCGCCAGGTGCTGCCGCACGTCGCATCCAGGCATGGCAAGCGCGCGCTCGTCTGCACGGACGAGCGCTTCGCGGCAACGGCCATATTCGGCGAGATGATGGCCGCGCTGAGGAATGCCTCGGTTGAAATCCTTGTCCATGACCGCACGCTGCCGGACGTGCCCCGGGACAGCGTCGCGATCTGTGTTGCCGAGGCGAAGGATTTCAAACCCGACATGGTCGTTGGGATCGGTGGCGGAAGCTGCCTCGACATGGCCAAGTGCGCGGCGCTGCTGATCAGTCATGGCGGCAGGCTTCAGGACTATTATGGTGAGTTCAAGGTCCCAGGCCCAACGCTGCCGTTGATTGCCGTGCCGACCACCGCCGGCACCGGCTCGGAGGTGACGCCGGTAGCCGTCATTTCCGATCCGGAACGCCTGCTGAAGGTCGGCATTTCAAGTCCCCACCTCATCGCCGCCGTCGCGCTGTGCGACCCGGAGCTGACCGCGACCTGCCCGCCCGCGCTCACGGCAATTGCCGGCGCGGATGCCCTGACGCACGCCATCGAAGCTTTTACGGCGGCTAGACGCGGAACCGATCCGACACTGCCGCAGCAGCACGTCTTTGTGGGCAAGAGCGCGCTCACCGACCATTTCGCGCTATTGGCCGTCAAGCTTCTTGGGCGCAGCCTGGAAAGGGCCTACCAGGACGGTGCGGACGAGGATGCGCGCGCCGATGTGATGATGGGGGCATTGGCGGCCGGCTGCGCCTTCGGCACGGCCGGGACGGCCGCCGCCCATGCCGTGCAATATCCGGTTGGCGCGCTCACCCACACGCCGCATGGGTTGGGGGTGGCGACCGTGCTTCCCTATGTGATGAACTACAACTTGCCCGCCGCCGCCAGCGAGTTTGCCGAGGTTGGTGCCGCGCTCGGTCTTCCCCAGGCGGGCATTGAACTCAAGCACAGGGCTTCCGCGACCATCGCAGAGGTCTCACGGCTTTTCGGCGCGATCGGCATCACACGGACGCTGGCCGAGCTGGGCTTGCCTGCCGGCAAGATCGAGTGGACCGCCGAGCAAGCGCTCGGCATCGACCGCCTGATCAAGAACAACCCCCGCCCTTTCGACGCCGCCGCGATGCGACGGCTGGTGCAAGCGGCCTATGACGGCGACATGCCCGCCGTTCTGATGTGAAACAGGAGACACCTCATGAACGCTTCTCCAGGGCTTTTGGATGAGGAGGACATCTCTGAATATGCCACGTTCTCACACGGGCTCTATATCGGCGGGCAATGGCGGCCCTCGTCGGACGGGCGCGTTATCGAGGTGGTCGATCCATCGACGGAATCCGTCATCGCGGCTGTTCCCGATGCTACGCTCGCTGACGCCGCGGCCGCCGTCGACGCCGCGGCCAAGGCGGCGGCGGCCTGGCGCGAAACCGCCCCGCGCAAACGGTCGGAGATCCTGAGACGTTGCTTCGAACTGATGACCGAGCGGGCGGAGACGTTGGCCGTGCTGATTTCGTTAGAGAACGGCAAGGCGCTGCGCGATGCTCGCGGCGAAGTCGCTTATGCGGCCGAGTTCTTTCGGTGGAACGCCGAGGAGGCGGTTCGCATCAGCGGCGAGTTCGGCCTTGCGCCTTCCGGCGCAAACCGTATCGTCGTCGACTACCAGCCGATAGGCATATGCGTGCTGATCACGCCATGGAATTTTCCAGCTGCCATGGCCACACGCAAGATCGCGCCGGCGCTTGCGGCCGGTTGTACCGTGATCCTGAAGCCCGCCAGCGAAACGCCACTGACCGCCTATGCGCTTGCCGCGCTGTATGAGGACGCTGGCGTCCCGCCCGGTGTCGTAAACGTTCTCACCACGTCCAATCCCGGACCGCTGACCGCTGCCATGCTGGCCGACCCGCGAGTGCGCAAACTCTCGTTCACCGGCTCCACCGGCGTTGGGCGCGTTCTTCTGGCCGAAGCCGCCAGGCACGTCATCTCCTGTTCGATGGAGCTTGGCGGCAACGCTCCCTTCGTCGTGTTCGACGACGCCGATCTGGAGGCCGCGCTCGACGGAGCGATGATTGCCAAGATGCGCAACGCCGGCGAAGCATGCACCGCCGCCAACCGGCTTTATGTCCAGGCGGGTATCCATGACGCGTTCGCGGAGGGACTGCGCAAGCGCATGGCGGCCCTCAAGATAGGCCCCGGCATAGACGTCGGGACCGAATGCGGCCCGATGATCACTCGCAAAGCCATCGAGAAAATCGACCGGCTCGTCAAAGACGCGGTTCGTCGCGGTGCAAAGGTGCTGTGCGGAGGCGCAGCCTCGGATGACAAGGGCTATTTCTACCCGCCGACGGTTCTTTGCGACGTTGCCCCGGATGCGGAGATGGCGCACGAGGAAATATTCGGTCCCGTCGCTCCAATCATGCGCTTCGACGATGAGGCCGAAGTCATCGCACGCGCCAACGACACCGAATACGGGTTGGCAGCCTACATCTACACGCGCGATCTGGCCAAGGGCATGCGCGTGGCGTCAAGGATCGAGTCGGGTATGATCGCGCTGAACAGGGGCCTGATGTCCGACCCTGCGGCTCCCTTCGGCGGCGTCAAGCAGAGCGGCCTGGGACGCGAAGGCGGGCAAAAGCACGGCATCAGCGAGTTCCTGGAAGTCAAGTATATCGCCGTGACGATGTGAGGGCGCAGGCGTGACCAGGGATCCATTTCGCATCCGCGACCACGTCACTGAGTTCGATGATATCGTCGCCGAGATCGTTCACCGCAGCGCGGAGACCCGGGCGAAAATCGAGAGCGTTGCCGATGTCGCCTATGGACCGGACGCCGCCGAAACCATCGATATGTTCTTTCCCCAGGGAAAACGCGACCGCCTGCCGGTGCACATGTTCATCCATGGCGGCTACTGGCGCATGTTCTCCAAGCGCGATTATTCCTATGTCGCGGACACCGTGACGCGGGCGGGTGCGATCGCGATCATCGTCGACTATTCATTGATGCCCTCGGTGAGGATGGCCGCTATCGTCGAGCAGGTGCGCCGGGCCAAGCGTTGGGTGCTCGAACACATCGCCGAGCACGGCGGCGATCGCGGCCGCCTGACGGTCAGCGGGCACTCCGCCGGCGCCCATCTGGCGACGATGCTGTTCAACGATGACGGCCGATCATCAAGCGTCAAAGGCGCGCTGCTGCTTGGCGGCTTGTACGAGTTGAAGCCTCTGCAGACCTCCTTCCTTGCCGCCGAGATCGCCATCACGGACGAGGAGGCTGCCAGCCTGTCGCCGCTGACACATCGCTTCGATCCCTCCGTGGAGGTCGAGATTGCAGTTGGAGCCGAGGAAACGCCGCCGTTCCACAGCCAGGCCGAGGGATTTGCGAAGCATCTGCGAAAGCAAGGGCTGGCAGTCTCTCAAACCGCCCTCTCCGGTGCCAATCACATGAGCAGCGTTCGCGATCTTGGCCTGAGTGGAACCGAGGCATCGGATCGTTTGGCCAAGCTCATCGCCACATAGTCCCATCCAGATATCCGGGCCGCTGGCTAATTGGCCGACGCCGGAGACCGGCGCATGATTGCCTTGGCGGCGATCTCGGCCGGCCGGCTACGCAGTCCTGCCCCGCAGGCTGTCGGCGAGGGAGGACAGCGCATCGGCGAGTTGCCGCGCGGTCTCCGGCGGCGGCAGCGGCATTTTCAGGCTCCGCACGCCGGTTGCCTGATCGCGTTCGATCCAAGGATGCGCCGGAGCCTTGGGATCGTTGGCGGCCGCCAGAGCGGCAACGAATTGCGCCCCCACCTGAGCCAAGGCTAGCCACGGATCGGAACCGGGATCGCTCCGCGGCCCCATAGGCCCGTTCGCATGCGCAACATCGCCCGCATCGATATACGA